>JALZMG010000377.1 GCA_030858325.1 Actinomycetota bacterium
GATCTGTACCACGGGGACAAGGCCAGCGAGCCCGACGGGGCCGGCAAGTTGATGATGGGCCTCAACCTGCAGCAGGCGGCCAAGGACATGGGCGGCGCCGTCGACCTGCTCGTCCAGCGGACCGGGAACGCGCGCATCGGCGTCGTCGGCTACTGCATGGGCGGTGGCTTGGCGCTCGTGCTGGCGACGCAGCGACCGGACCACGTCAAAGCGGTGGCGCCGTACTACGGCCTGATCCCGTGGGACTCGGCGCAGCCGGACTGGTCCCGGCTGGAGTCCAAGGTCGTCGGGGAATACGCCGAACTGGACGAGTTCTTCCCGCCGGACAAGGCGAGAGAATTCGAGACGATGCTCCGCGATCTCGGCAAGGACGCGACCATCCACGTCCACGACGGCACCGACCATGCCTTCTTCAACGACTCCCGGCCGGAGGTGTACTCCGCCGAGCATGCGCTCGAAGCCTGGGACCGCACGAACGCACTGTTCCGCGAGGAGCTGACCGACCCCGAGGTGTGAGGACTCGGGCCGGGAAGGACTCAAACCGAACCGGGCGCGCACATTCCCATCATCGAGAATCTCCGCGCCCAGAAACGCGTGTGCTCCGAGTGGCCGGTAACGATAGGTAACGTCCGCGCCGTGACGCGTGGGGCCGACTGCTTCGACGCCGTCTGGTTCGACGCCGGCGGCGTGCTCGTGCTGCCCGACCCGACGGTCCTCGCCCCACTGCTCGCCTACTACGGCGGCTCACCGGCCGAGGCCGATCACGTCCGCGCCCATTACGCGGCGATGGCGGCCAAGTCGGCGCAGGGTGCAGAGGAGCGCGACTGGATCGACTACGACCGCGCGTACGTCCGGTCGATCGGTGTCACCGACGAGGATCTGGAGGAGGCAGCGCGCGTGCTCGGCATCACCAGGCACGCTGCGCTGTGGCGGTGGCCACTCCCCGGCTGCGTCGACGTCCTACGCGATCTCGATGCCGGTGGCACACCGATGGCCGTCGTCTCCAACGCCAGCGGGCAGATCGAAGCGGTGCTCGGGCGGGCGGGCGTCTGCCAGGTCGGCCCCGGTGCCGGTGTTTCGATGCGTTGCATCGTGGACAGCCACGTCGTCGGCGTCGCCAAGCCGAACCCGGCGATCTTCGATGTCGCGGCGGCGCACTTCGCCGATGTCGCGCGAGCGCGGATCGCCTACGTCGGCGACTCGGTGACGATGGACGTCGGGGGAGCGACGGCGGCGGGACTGCACCCGATCCTGCTCGACCCGTTCGACGACCACCCTGGCGCGCCGTTCGAGCGGATCAGATCGCTCACCGAGTTGCGTTGACGCAACTGGTGGAACGGCCTGACCCGCTCGGCGGCGGCCCCGCCAGGCCTCGATGGTGTCAGCTGAGCTGGCCGCGCACGGCCCCGCCCGGGTACTCGGGGTTGTGCACGTTGACGTAGTACTCCGCCGGGACGGCGAGAATCTCGGCGACGAGGCCTTCGCTGGCGGTCACGCAGCCGGAGCTGGTGCCGTCCGTCGGCGCAGCAAGGGTCACGACAACCGGACCATTCGTGCCGGCGACACCCTCGTGGATGTGGGCTGCGGTGGCTGGCTCGATGCGCTTGACGGAGATCGAGTAGCACAGCTCGGTCGGATCGTCCGTCCCGGACACCGTGGCGGTGCCACGACCGTTCGGGTCACCGACGATGCGGTTGTTGCTCGCGCCTGTGGCGACCTCGTTGCGCCCCTTCAGGCTGGCCGTGAGTGTGTCGTCGGCGCTGGCGATGTTGGCGTAGGCGAACAGGCCGACGACGGGGATGGCGGCGGCCAGCAGGCCTCGCTTGACAGTGGTGTGGTTCACCGGTGTGCTCCTTGCGCGTGGATACCGGGGACTAGGTCGTGGAAGGTTCGGAACGTGACGCGCGGCGGATTGGATCGGAAAGGAGCGGCAGGGTCACCTACGGCGGGTGGCGTCGTGGTGTGGGGTGCTCTCGCTTGTCATCGCGGGGCCCGGCGGCGTCGAGGCCGCCGTCAACGAGTGCCGCTGGGCTGCGTCGATGTGCAGTGAGCTACGGCCGGCAGGTCGGACGTCCGGGCGCCTCTGCCGGCCGGTTCAAATGCGGCGGCGTGTGGCGTCGTGACGGGTCAGCTCCCGCTTCGGCATCGCCAGCCGCCGGCGTGTTCCCTCACTGTCCCCGCCCGGTCAATCCGCGGCGAGGCGGCGGGCGATGACCTTGAGACAGAGCGTCTCGTCGGCGCCCTCGAAGATCGACAACACTCTGGCGTCGACGTAGAGCCGGCTCACCGGGAACTCCTCGGCGTAACCCATCCCGCCGTGGATCTGCATCGCCTCGCGCGTCACCCACTCGGCGGCCTTGCACACGAACGCCTTGACCATGCTCGCCTCCATTGCCCCCTGGCCCTTGGCCATCAGCCTGGCCACGTGGTAGCCGAACTGGCGGCCAGCCTGGATGAGCACGGCCATCCGCCCGAGCTTGGTCTGCGTCAGCTGGTACTCGACGATCGGCGAGCCGAACACGGTGCGGTTGCGGGCGTACTCCAGCGCCGCTTCGTAGGCGGCCTGCATCACGCCGATCGCCCGCGCCGCCGTCTGCAGGCGCCCGTTCTCGAAGCCCTCCATCTGGTAGTAGAAGCCGCGCCCGAGACCGTCGTCACCACCGATCAGATTGCTCGCCGGCACCCACCAGTCCTCGAGCGCGACCTCGTAGCTGTGCATGCCGCGGTAGCCGATCGTGTCGATCGGGCGGCCCTCCATCTTGCCGGTCGTCCCCGCCGCCGCGCCGTCGCCGTCCTGCGTGAACTGGAAGCCGTGGCCGTCGCCGCGTGGCTTGGGGACGATGAACAGGCTGAGGCCGCGATGCTGCTTGGCACGATCGGGGTCGGTGCGAGCCAGCAGCATCAACACGTCGGCGCGGGCGGCGAACGTGCACCACGTCTTGACGCCGTTGAGGACGTAACCGGGCGTACCGCCGGCCCCCTCGGACGGAGTGGCCGTGACCTTGAGTCCGGCGACGTCGCTGCCGAAGTCCGGCTCGGTCACGGCGACCGCCGCCATCACCTCGGCCGTGGCCAGCTTGGGCAGCCACTCCTGCTTCTGCTCCTCGGTGCCGCCCTTGACGAGTGCCCGAGTGAGGATCTCGGGTCGCGTGATCAGCGACCCGCCGATGCCCAGGCTGGCCCGGCTCAACTCCTCCGTGGCGATGACCATGGCCAGGTACTCGGAGTCCCCACCCTCGCTGTAGCCGCCGTACTCACTCGGCACGGACAGGCCGAACGCGCCGATCTCGGCCAGCCCGGCGATGATCTCTTCGGGGACGTCGCTGTTGCTGCGGTGCACATGCTCGGCATGGGGCGCGACGACATCGGCGGCGAACGCACGGAACGTGTCCTGCACCAGTTCCATGTCGTCGTCGAGATGGCGGGGCCCGGGCGACGCGGCGAGCGCGGCGACGAACGCAGGGTCGCGGTATGTCGCCAGGAACGGCCTGACCGCCTCGAGAGCCGTCGGCTCGGCGCCCCAGGCCTGCTCCCGTCCGGCGATGCGCCCGAGCAGGTCGTGGATCATGTCGGCGGTGAACGCGCAGGCGATCGCCGCTTCGTCGTCGCCCTCGGCGCCGTAGTCGAGCAGGGAGCGGGCCGTCGCTGCACCCGCCGCGGCATGGGCCAGGTCGTAGGCCAGCACTTGCGCGGCATCCGGCCCCCCGGCTGCCGTGAGCCGGCGTACTCCGGTGGCGATCACACCATCGGCCACATCGACGGCGGCGGCCGCTGCGGAGAGATCGGCATCGACCCGCTCGAAGACTCGCTCGCTCACTGGTGCACCATCGAGTCGGTGAACGCGTCCGCCGTCGTCGCCTTGACGGCGCACCAGCGAGCGAAAGGACCGTGATGATGGTTCGCTCGCTCGAAGACTCGCTCGCTCACTGGTGCACCATCGAGTCGGTGAACGTGCCCGCCGTCGTCGCCTTTACGGCGCACCAGCGAGCGAAAGGACCGTGATGATGGTTCGCTCGCTCGAAGACTTGCTCGCTCACTGGTGCACCTCCGCCGGTTGTGCGAACCAGCGAGCCAGGCGCGGGTCGTTGCGCTTGGCGCTCCACTGCGCCCACTGCGGTGCCGTGCCCAGGCCGTCGGGTTCGCAGTACTCGCAGGCGATGTGGTGCCGGTAACGCGGCGGCTCCGGAACGAGCGGGAACACGCCGGATTCGATGCCGGCGACGACGTCGTCCAGGGCAGTGACGAAACGCTCCCAGACGTCGTCGTCGAGCGTCGCCCGGAGCCGCCGGAACCCGGCCGTGGCGAAGAACGCGTACTCGGCGGCGACCGGCGCGTCCGGACGCTCGAGGAGGACTCTCGCCGCAGCGGCGTAGACGGGTAGCTGGAAGCGGGAGCCGCCGAGCGTCGGATCGCTGGCGAACTTCGTGAATCGATCGACCTTGCCCGTCTTGTGGTCCGTGACGAGGAGCGTGCCGTCGGCCAGTTCGTCGACGCGATCAATGCTGCCCTTGAACGCGATGCGCCGGCCGCTCGGCAGCGCGACGTCGACGGCGGGCCCGTCGTCACCGAAGCGCCGCTCGGAAGCCAGCAACCGGCGGCCGGCCCAGTGTTCGGTGTCCTGGGCGAGCCATTCGCCGAGCTCGCCCAGGATCTTCGTCCGCTCGGTGACCCAGTAGGCGATCCGCCCGCTGCGGCCGGCCGCCACGAGGCCGTCGGCGACCTCGTCGGCGATTGCCCGCAGCGCGGCGTCGTGCACACCGGCCCACCCCTCCGTGCCGGGATCGGCCAGCTCGCCGGACAGGACGCGCTGCTGGAGCCGGTCGATGGCGTCGTGGATGGCCGAGCCACGGTCGAGGGGGGTGAGGACCGTGATCTCGTCCGGTTCCTCGATCGGTCGCACGCCGAGCAGGTAGCGCACGAAGTAGGCATGCGGGCAGGCGCGCCACGCCTCGAGCTGGGTCGGCGAGATCGCTGTGTCGAACGCCGGGATCGGCCGCGACGAAAGATCGCCGTCGAAGACGGTCAGGCGGTCCGCGGCCCGAGCCGTGCGCATCCGCAGCGCCGCCGACAGGACCGGGTCACCCGCCAGGCGCGCGTGTTCCTGCAGCCCTGCGCCGGTGCTGACATGCGCCCAGAGATCGCGGATGCGGTGCTCGGCCACGGAGACGGGGAACTCGGTCGAGATCACGCCGTGGGCGTGGGAGTCGATGTGGCGGAGCTGGCAACCGGCCTGGACGAGCAACGGCGCCAGCCAGCGCGACGGGTGGTGGGCGGCGGTGGCGCGCAGGTCGCCGCGAGGAACGATCACGACGACGCGCGGCGTCGTCGTGGTGAGCGCGAGGAACTGGCGGTGCGCGATGCGCACGCGTTCCTCGGACGTGACGAGCCCGGCCAGCTGACGCTCGTGGTCACCGAGCAGCGGGTCGACCGCCGGTGGCGGGGGCAGCAGCCCGTCGGCGGCGCCGAGCACGACGACGAGATCGACGTCGAGGCCCCTCACCCCGGCGAGCGTGCCGACGTGGATGCCGTCGCCGACGGTGCCGTGGCGGGCCGGGGCGACGTCCAGCTCGGCGACGAACGTGGCCCGGAACTCGGCCCGGTCGACTGGCGCGCTGAACGTGTCGAGGTGACCGAGCCGGTCGAGCACACGCTGCGTGTCCTCCCATGCCGATCGCTCGTGGCCGTCGAGGCGATCGAGGCGGTGGCCGAACCACGTGTCGAGCTGCTCCTTCGACCACTGCGCCCAGCCCGACCACGTCCGGGTGTCGCTCGGCGACCCGAGCGCGGCGCGCAGTTCGGTGACGAACGCGTGCAGGTCCTCGGCGTCGGCCACGTCGTAGGGGCGGCGCTCACGGGCGCGGTCGATCCAGCGCCGCAGGTTGGTGTCCCAGTGCTGCTCACGCAGGACACCGGCGTCACGTCCGATGCGCTCCCAGCGGGCGGCGCGCACGATCTGCCCACGCCGCTGCGCGGGCACGTCGCCGAGCAGCGTCGTGAGATTGGAACGGCGCAGGCCACGGCGGTCGAGCTGGAGCAGCTCGGCGAGGACGCGGGGGACGGCGCGCTCGGCCGTCGTCGTGCCGGGCCGCCCGTTCCACGGCAACCCCGCCGCGCCGAGGTGGTGCTCGACGATGCGCGCGTACGGCCGGTCCGCTGGCCACAGCAGGGCCATGCGGTCGAACGGAAGGCCCGACCGAGCTGCGTCGAGCACCGTCCGCACGGCGATGCGCACCTCGTC
>JALZMG010000404.1 GCA_030858325.1 Actinomycetota bacterium
ACCCGGGGCGCTCCTCGACAAGTATCCCTCGGCGGGGGTTCACGGGGGCGGAGCCCCCGTGCGACTAGTTGCCGGCGTCGAAGTCCACGCCCAAGGCGTTGCCGATGTTGCCGTCGGAGCCGTAGACGGGGAGGTCGCGCGGGCCGACGCCCTTTTCGACCATCGTCCTCAGGATCCTCGACGACTCGTTGAAGCCGATCACGACGATCGCGTCGGGATCGGCGGCGACGATCTCGTCGATCTCGCTGTCGAAGGAATCGGCCTGCGGGTCGTAGATCTTCTCCACGACGACCGAACCACCGGAGTCTTCGATCGTCGCCTTGGCCTGCGCCAGGAGGCTCGTCCCATAGTCGTCGTTGAGGACCATGAAGGCGACGGACTGGTTGCCGTCGTTGACGATGAACTGTCCGAGTACGTCCCCCTGGAAGACGTCGGGCGGCGCCGTGCGGAAGTACAGCCCGTTGTCGTCGTAGTCGGTGAACACGGTCGAGGTGTTGGCCGGCGAGAAGAGCACCACGCCGGCGTTCGTGACCTTGTCGATCACGGTCTGCGTGACGCTCGACGACGCCGCGCCGATGATCGCGTCCACGTCCTGCGCAAGCAGACGGTCGACGGTCTGGTTGGCGGTATCGGTCGAGGTGTCACCGGAGTCGCCGGGAATGCCGACGAGGTCCTGACCGAGGACGCCGCCGCCCTCGTTGATCTCGTCGACGGCGAGGTCGAAGCCGGCGAACTCGGGTGGTCCGAGGAAGGCCAGCGACCCCGTCTGCGGGAGGATCGAACCGATCGTCAACACACCGTCGCCGGCGCGGGTGCCTTCGACGGGCACCTCCTCGGGATAGTTCGGCTCGTCCACCGCGCTGACGGCGATGTACTCCGTCAACGTCGGGTCGATGCGGTTGTTGTCGCCGAACTTGAACAGGCCGTAGCTGACCTCCAGCGGTTCGCCGTTGCCGTCGAACGTCAGGGGACCGGACGCACCGTCGTAGTCGATGTCGGTGCCGGCCTCGATCAGTTCGGCGCAGTCGGCGAAGGCAGTGCACTTCTCGCCGTCGCGAGTGACGCCGTTGATCTCGCTGGCCATGGCGATGCCGTCGTCACCGGCGACCAGCGTGGCGAGGGCGATGATCATCACGGCGTCGTATGTCTCGGCGGCGTAGTTGAGGTCCTCGAGCTCCGGGTCGACCTCGCACAGCCGGGCGAAGAACTCCTCGCTGATCTCACCGGCCGGCGTCGTGCCGGCGAAGCCGGCGATCTCGCCGTCGGTGACGTCGCTCGGTGCGAAGCCGCACTCCTGCTCGCCGCCGCCGGCAGCGGTGCTGTCGCTGCCGCCGGTGGTGGTGTCGGCTCCGCCTTCGGTGGTGTCGGCTCCGCCTTCGGTGGTGTCGCCGCCGGCCATGGTGGTGTCGCCGCCGGCGTCGGTCTGTGCGGTCGGGGCCTCGGTGTCGGCGCTCTCGTCGTCGTCGTCACCGCAGGCGGCGGCGACGAGTGAGAGTCCGAGCACCAGTGCGCCGACGCGTCGTACGCGTGAACGTTGCATGTTGTGTGCTTCTCCCCCTGATCTGAACGGGGCGGGATTACCCCGGTCCTCTAGGTGCTCAAGAGGTTAGTTCGTCGGTGCACCACTTCGCGCGACACGCGAGCGGAACGATTTTTCCAACCTGAGACCGCCTTCGCCGGCTCGTTAGCCTCGACCGGGTGACGTCACCCGTGGATGGAGCCGACGGGCGCAGCGACCCGTTCGCCGTGCTCGGCGTGGCGCCGACGGCCGATGCCGATGAACTGCGGGCGGCACGCCGGCGGCTGGCTAAGGAGCTGCATCCTGACCGTTCGGGCGGCGACGAGCGTCGGATGCGCGAGCTGAACGTGGCCCTCGACGCCGCGCTCGCCGTGGTCGACGAGGCGCGGTCGGCGGTCACCGGGCGCGGCGAGCCGGTGGCGCCGTCCGCTGCGCAGACGACGGGAGCGCCGTACCGAGCGCCGGTGCACGACGTCGCCCGACGCTCTGGGTGGAGGGTGGCCCATGACGTCGCCTCGTTCACGATCGAAGCGTTGCCGGCCGAGGCATTCGAGTCCGTCCTGGTGGCTGCGTCGTGGCTCGGTGACGTCGTCGTCGACGACCCGCCGTACCTGCTGGAGATCGACCTCGGCGAGCCGTTCGACTGCTGGTGCCGGCTGGACCTCGTCCCCGACGCCGGCGCGAGCACGGTCAGCGTCATGCTCGCCTCCCGCGACGGTCGCCCCGTCCCCGACCTGGACGCCGTGCGCGACGCGTGGGTCTCCACGCTCAACCAGCTCGGCCGCCCCGAGTAGCCGCATCCGAGGTTTTGCTGCACCCGGGGTCGTGGCGACCCGACGGGGGGCACGAAAGCCCCGGGGGCGCGAAAACCTCGGATAGGTCAGGGGCGGGGGGCGGCGGCCTTGGCCAGACGGTCGCGGACGGCGTGGCCGAGGCCCCGTGGCGGCGGCACGACGGCGACGACGTGGCTTGCACCGGCCGTATCGGCGGCGCGCAGCAAGCCGTACAGGTGGCGGGCGTAGGCCACGAGGTCGTCACCGAAGTGGACCACGACGACGTGCCCGCCGGTCGCCTCCAACCGACCGGCCATCGTGTCAGCGGCGCGCCGGTCAGTGACGAGGACGACCTCGGCCGCCGGCGCGTAGTGCGACGCCAGCATGCCCGGCGCCCGGCTCGGTCCGGCCGCCTGCTCCAGCGCCAGGTCGAGCAGACGCTCGACGTCCTCGGTCGGGATGCCGCCCGCCCGCAACAGCTGCGGCGGGTCGGTCGTGCAGTCGACGATCGTGCTCTCCACGCCGACGGCCGCCGGCCCGCCGTCGAGCACGGCGTCCGTGGCCGGATCGAGCAACGGCCCGAGATCGGCGACGACGTGCGCGGCGGTCGTCGGGCTGACCCGCCCGAACCGGTTGGCCGACGGCGCAGCGAGCCCGCGACCCGTCCGCCGCAGCAGGTCCAGCGTCAGCGGGTGGGCGGGGACGCGCAGACCGACGGTGTCCCGCCCGCCGGTGACGGCGTCGATCACCCGTTGGCGGCGGGCCAACAGCAGTGTCAACGGACCCGGCCAGCACATTTCCGCGAGCACGGCCGCGGCGGGCGGCACCGTGGCCGCCCACTCCGCCAACCCGTCGACGCCGGCGATGTGCACGATCAGCGGATGGCCGGGCGGGCGCCCCTTGACCTCGAAGATGCGGCCCACGGCACGCGCGTTGTCGGCGTCGGCGCCGAGCCCGTACACGGTCTCCGTCGGTACGGCAACGAGTCCGCCGCCGACGAGGCGTCGTGCGGCGAGGCCGACGTCGGTCGTTAGCAGCCCCCGTTCACCGTTGCCCATCACGCCGGGACGGCATCGAGGAACTCGAGCGCAGCGTCGATGAACCCGAACGACTCCGGGGTGGCGAAGTGGTCGGTGTTGCGCAGCACGGTGAGACGGACGTCGGGCAGGGCGGCGACGAGCGGATCGGCCGGTCCGGCGTCGTCACGGTCGCCGAGGACGACGAGGACGGGGCACGACACGCTGGCGAGGTGGCCAGCCGTGAAGAGGTGCCTCGCGGGCCGGCGCAGGAGGGCCAGCAGCGCGGCGCGGTCGTTGCCGTTGGAGGACGCGTACTGCGCGAACAGCCGGCCGATGTTGTCGTCGGGGTCACCGCTGCCGTCGACGCCGGCGATGATCCGCGCCGTGCGCTCCTCGTCGCGCTCGAGCACGTTGCGCCCGACGCCGACGAGCACGATTCGCCGGAAGCGTTCGGGCGACCGCACGGCCAGTTCGAGCAGTGTGAACGCGCCGAGGGAGAATCCGACGGCGTCGACGGGCTGCGGCGGCAAATGGTCGGCGATGCGCTCCGTCAGGTCGGCATAGTCCTGCGGGTCGTGAGGCTTCGGCGCGTCGCCGTGGCCGAGCAGGTCGACGCCGATGACGGTCCGGCCGGCGTCGGCCAGCAGGTCGGTGAAACCGCTGCGCCGCCACGTCGCCTCGAACGAGCCCCCCCAACCGTGGACGAGCACGACCGGTGTCTGCTCGGGTGTCGATTGCACGGCGCAGAGGGTAGGTCGGCGGCTTCTCGCGGGCGGCATGCGGTTCCTGGTGAATTTCGCCGCCGGAATGGGCGCCGAAACCTCGTGAGAATCCGGATTTCTGGGGGTGGCGGGAGGAGTGAGGGGTGGGGGACGGACCACTAGCCTGGATCGGCTCCCGCCCTCAGGATCACGATGCGCCTCCTCCATCCCACGCCAGGACACGACCTCACGTACAACGACGTGTTCATGGTCCCCAGCCTCTCCGCCGTCGGTTCCCGGCTCGATGTCGACCTGACGACGCCGGACGGCATCGGCACGAAGCTGCCCGTCGTCGTGGCCAACATGACTGCCGTCGCCGGGCGGCGGATGGCCGAGACCGTCGCCCGTCGCGGCGGGGTCACCGTGCTGCCCCAGGACATCCCGCTCGACGTCGTCGGCTCGGTCATCGACTACGTGAAGAGCCGCCACCCCGTCTACGAGACGCCGATCACTCTGTCGCCACACCAGACCATCGGCGACGCGCTCGGGCTCGTCCACAAGCGGGCCCACGGCGCGGTTGTCGTCACCGACGACGGGGACCGCCCGATCGGCATCTTCACCGAGCACGATGGCGCCGGCTACGACCGCTTCACCCAGCTCCACGCCGTGATGAGCCGGGAGCTGGTCACCGTCGTCGAGGGGATCGCGCCGGCCGAGGCGTTCGAGCTGCTGGCGGCCAACCGCCGCTCGATGGCGCCCGTCGTCGACGCCGAGGGCCGCCTGCTCGGCGTCGTCACGCGCAAGGGTGCGCTGCGCTCGACGACGTACTCTCCGGCGCTCGACGCCGACGGCCGGCTGATGATCGCCGTCGCCGTCGGCATCAACGGCGACCCCGACACCAAGGCCAAGGCGCTCGCCACGATGGGCGCCGACGTGCTCGTCATCGACACCGCCCATGGGCATCAGACGCGGATGCTGCGGGCGATCGAGTCGGTGCGCGGCGTGGCCTCCGATGTGACGCTCGTCGCCGGCAACGTCGTCACCACGGAGGGCACTCGCCAGTTGATCGAGGCCGGGGCAGACATCGTCAAAGTGGGCGTCGGCCCGGGCGCGATGTGCACGACGCGGATGATGACGGGCGTCGGCCGGCCGCAGTTCTCGGCCGTCGTCGAGTGTGCGGAGGAGGCCAGGCGCCACGGCCGGCACGTGTGGGCCGACGGCGGCGTGCGCTGGCCGCGGGACGTCGCCCTGGCGCTCGCCGGCGGCGCAGCGAGTGTGATGTTCGGGTCGCTGCTCGCCGGCACCTACGAGTCGGCGGCGGACACGCTGCGCGATCCGGAGGGGAAGCTGTACAAGGAGAGCTTCGGGATGGCCTCCAATCGCGCCGTAAAAGCCCGCACGGCCAACGAGAGCGCGCTGGAACGGGGGCGCAAGGAGCTCTTCGAGGAGGGCATCAACACGTCAAGGATGTACCTCGATCCCGCGCGGCCAGGGGTCGAGGACATCCTCGACCAGATCGTGGCCGGCCTGCGCTCGGCCTGCACGTACGCCGGCGCCGCCGACCTCGTCCAGTTCCACGAGCGGGCCGTCGTCGGCGTCCAGAGCCACGCCGGCTACGACGAGGGCCGCCCGCTCGTCACGTCGTGGTGACGGGTGGCCGGCCCGGGCATGCCTGAGCTGATCATCGCCATCGACGGCCCGGCGGGGGCGGGCAAGAGCACGGTGGGCCGGGCTGTCGCCGAACGCCTCGGACTGCAGTACCTCGACACCGGCGCGATGTACCGCGCCGTGGCGTTCGCCGCGCTGCGCCGGGGCATCCCGGTGACCGACGACGCGATGGTCGCCGAGCTGGCGAGGAACCTGCAGCTGACCGTCACCGATCGCGGCCAGGTCTTCGTCGATGGTGTCGACGCCACCTCGGCGATCCGCGGTCGAGAGGTGACGGAGGCGGTCAGTGCCGTCGCCGCCAACACGCCCGTGCGCGAAGAGCTGCGCGCTCGCCAGCGGGCATGGGCACAGGCCCGTGGCGGCGGTGTCATCGAGGGGCGCGACATCGGCACGGTCGTGTTCCCCGACGCCACGCTGAAGCTGTTCGTGACCGCCTCGGCGCGGATCAGGGCGGAGCGGCGAGTCGGCGAGATCGGTGGCGACCTGGACGACGTCGAGGCGTCGATCAACGAGCGGGACCACCGGGACATGTCCCGCGTCGACGGCCCACTGCTGGCCGCCCACGGGGCCGTCGTCGTCGACACGACCGGACTGCGCATCGACGAGGTCGTCGACCGGGTCATCGTGCTGCTGCCGGCGCGCGGTGCAAGATGATGCGGCGATGAGTCCGCGATGACGAAGGTCGAGACGTTCATGGCCGGCCAGGGCCCGGCGAGCAGGAGCTTCTACTTCGTCATGCGTGCCGTCGTGGCTGGGTTCACGCGGGTCTGGACACGCATGTCGATCGAAGGCCGCCAGCACATCCCGCCGACCGGCGCGTTCGTGCTGGCACCTGTGCACCGGTCGAACATGGACACGCCGATCGCCTCGTGCCTGACGCGCCGGCGGATGCGGTTCATGGGCAAGGATTCGCTGTGGAAGGGCGGGCCGATCTCCTGGGTGTTCTCGTCGCTCGGCGGCTTCCCGGTGGCCCGTGGAACAGCCGACCGGGAGGCGCTGCGCCGGTGCATCGCCGTGCTCGAGTCCGGCGAGCCGCTGGTGCTGTTCCCCGAAGGGGAGCGCAAGTCGGGGCCGGTGGTGCAGCCGATGCTCAACGGTGCCGCCTACGTCGCCGTCAAGGCGGGCACGCCGATCGTCCCGGTCGGCATCGGCGGCTCCGAGCGGGTGATGCCGAAGGGCGCCAAGTTCATCTTCCCGCGCAAGGTCGCCGTCGTCATCGGCGCTCCGATCGTGCCACCGGCGGTCGCCGGACGAGCGCCGCGTTCGGCCATCGCCGACGTCAGCGCCGAGCTGCACGCCACGCTGCAGGGGTTGTTCGACGAGGCGCAGGAGCGCGCCGGCCAACCGACTCATCGCGACGCGGACAGATAGGCGCGCAGGGCAGTCTCCAGC
>JALZMG010000414.1 GCA_030858325.1 Actinomycetota bacterium
CGGCTGTCGTCGGTGCCGCCGTCGTCGCGGGCGGCGCCGGGGCGGTCGCGCCGTTCGGGACGCACAGCTCGTCGCCGGTGTAGAGCGGCGTCTCCGCCGTGGCGCCGTTGGCGGCCAGCCAGTCGTCGAGCGTGGCGCCGTCATCGACGAAGCGCAGCCAGTAGTCGCCGTCGACGACGGTGTAGGTGGACGCGCACTCCGGCTCGGTCGATGCCGTTTGTGCGGCGGCCTCGGCGGACGCCGACGCCGTTTCGTCGTCGTTCTCGTCCGCCGCCTGCGGCGCGGCCTTGTCGACGACACCGTTGAGGCTGGCGGAGACAAACTCCTGGTCGTCGTCGGCGGGGTTGTCGCCGGCCGAACTGGCCGGCATCGACGCCGCCGCCGAGACAGGAATCACCGGAGCGAGGGTCGACGTAGGATCGTCACCAGCCGCCCCCGGAACGATCGCCGCGGCGTCGGGCTCGTTCGTGCGCACACCACCGTTGCTGTCGTCGCCCGAGGCGATCGAGACGGCGACGGGCAAGAGGACGACCGCCGCTGCAGCGATCACGCCGAGCCGCAGCAGGCGACGGTCGACACCACCGATGGCACGGCGATCAATCGAGCCCGTCTCGGGCTCGACCCACGCGTCGACGCCGGCCCACAGCGCGTCGTCGGAGGGATCGTGCGCCGTCGCCCGCCCGAGCCCGGCGTAGCGATCCTCGAGGTCGTAGTCGTAGGCGGCGACGTGGACCGAAGCCGACTCCTCGGCACGGACGGCGCGATGTCCCCGGGTCCGCTCGAAGTGGTGACGGTCGTCGTGATCCTTGGCGATCCGCCGGATCTGACCGGTGACGTCATGACCGAGGCGGCGCAATTGTCCGCTGCGGCTCGACCCGCCGTCGTCCCAGAACTGCGTGTCGTCGTCGTGGAAATCGGTCATGAGGTTCGGTTCTGCCCTCCGGTCGGCGGCACGAAGGGTCCGTTTCTATCACTCTTCGTCACCAAACCGCAACACTTGGGTCATGCAACCGACATCCACGTGACGCCAGGGGCCGGCCGCCGGGATTCCTGGCTGCATTCGCCGCCAGAACTGCGCGTGAAAGCTCGTGAGAATCCGCAGTTCGTGCGCGCCCGCGTCAACGGGTGCGCTGAGGACGAAGATCCTCGACGATGCAGCGTCGTTCGTGGAGCTCGATGATCTCGGGATTACCGGTCAAGAGGACGAGGTCGTTGGCCGCCGCCGTGGCGATGGCGAAGCAGTCGCCGAGCGCGATCGGCGCAGCCGCCTTGACCTGCGCCGCTTCGATCATGCGCGCCGTGCCGGGAAGCTCAGGTGCGAGCGCGACGCGCAGGTCGCGCAGTGTCTCGTCGGCGGCGACACGTCCGTGATCGCGCTCCAGGCGGTCGTACACCTCGACCAGATTGATCCAGCTGACGATCGGCCGCGCCACCAGCAGTTCGTCGTCGAGGCGCGATCGCGCCGGTTCCTCTCCATCGAGCCACGCCAGGATCGATCACGAGTCGAGGCAGACCGTCACCGCGGTTCCCGCGCTCGATCCTCCAGCCGTCGTGCGGCCATCCCGCTGTGTGCGAACCGACCACCGAGAACTCGGGGACGGCGCCGTGCGCTGAGCACGATGACGTCGTCACGCAGCTCGAACTCGACCTCGTCGCCCGGATGCAACGACACCTGGTCGCCAGGGACTTGTGGATGACGACCTGACCCTTCGCTCCCACCTTGTGGGTCATACCAGCCGAGTATAACAACCGCCGCCGACGCTGGCGCTGGCAGCCGGACCAGGGTGTCGCCGATCTGCGCGGAGAGGGTGGGATTTGAACCCACGGACCACCTTACGATGGTCAACGCCTTAGCAGGGCGCCCCATTCGGCCGCTCTGGCACCTCTCCTGGGAGCCGGGAGTGTAGCGGCCGCCGCCGTTAGCCTCGATCGGCGGAACGGTGGCAGAGCGGACAAATGCACCCGCCTTGAAAGCGGGAGGCCCACAAGGCCCGGGGGTTCGAATCCCTCCCGTTCCGCGCATCTCGGGGGCTGCGCCCCCGCTCGCTGCGCTCGCGCCCCATCGCCGGCCGGCTCGCTGGCGCTCGCGCGGCCGGGCGGAAGACTTGCGAAGGTCGCAGGCGGGTTCGAGAGCTGCTGCAAGACTTCCGCGGGACTCACCGGAGCAGGCCTCGCCCCGGCGCCACTCCTCTGTCGCCCACTGGTTCGCCGTCGTGCTGTCGATCCGCCTCGTCGAGGATCCCCACCTCCACCACACGCCGGCGGAGATGCTCGGCGCGCAGATGCTGATGGCCGTGCGTCGCCTCCGTCGCCACGCTGGTCGTGATCGTCCTTCCCGCCGACTACGAGCGGCTCGGAGCACGGCTGACCGCGGCGCTGACGATCGCCGCGCCCAGATGTGCGGGGGCGCGACGCCGGCCGCGACGTCGGATCTGTCGAGGCGGGCGCGGAGCGGAACAGGTCGAGCCCGAGGCGGCGCGAGACCATCCGCGCCGTCAGCTGACGCGCACGCTGTTGCCGGCCGCATCGAGCCTCGGCGAGAACGTGCCGAGGCCGCCCTTGCCCGGCGAGACGGTGACGATGCCGCCACCGATGCAGTTCTTGCCGGGGAGGCCGATCTCGTACAGCCAGTCGTCGGACGTCTCGTACAGGCCGGCCGTCGTCATCAAGGCCAGCGCGCTGCAGCGGTTGTGCCAGGCACGAGACTCGTCGTGGCGATCGCCCCGGGGTTGACCATCGGATTCGTGCGGCCGTCCTCACCGTGGTCGATCGCGGCGACGGAGTTTGATCGGCAGTCCGGTGGCGTTCACCCCGACGTGCCGACGGCCTCGGTGCCGAGCGCGGCGAACCACCTCTGAACCACGCGGCGACCGCCATACTTGACGCGGCCGCCGCAAGCTCGTCCCTCGGCGGCGTGCCGAACCGGCAATCCACCTTTGAACCACGCGCCCGACCGCAGGCGGTCAGTCGAGGTCGGCGGTCAGGTCGATCAGCTCGGCCAGTGTGTCCAGGCGCGGGGTGCGGTCCCCCTGCAGCTTGGCCTGCACGGTGGTGATGCCAGCCGACCGGTAGTCGCGCAGGCGGTCACGGATCATGTCCGGCGTGCCGAGCAGGTTCGTCTTCATCCCCAGCTCCAGCGGCACGCGGTCGGCGGCCTCCTCCCGCCTGCCGGCCAGCCACAGGTCCTGCACCGCGGCCACGTCGTCGGCGAAACCCTGGCGGGCGAACGCGGCGTTGTAGAAGTTCGTCGTCCGGGAACCCATCGCCCCGATCGTGAACGCGTATCCACGGGCGTGACGGCGGGCGGCCTCTTCGACGTCGTTCGTCACCTCGACGGCAACCGGCATCAGCAGGTCGAGATCGGTGAGTCGGCGGCCGGCGCGCGAAGCGCCGGCGCGCAGGTGGGCGAGGAACTCCTCGCCGTACTCCGGGAGGAATGCGTTGCCGAGCCAGCCGTCGGCCAGCTCGCCCGTCAACTCGAGGTTCTTCGGACCGAGCGCGGCGACGTAGACCGGAACATCGGTCGGTGCGAGCATCGAGCGGATCGGCCGACCCGGGCCGTCCGGCAGCGGCAGCTGGAACACCCGACCGTCGTAAGCCAACTTGTCTCCGCGCGCGACCATGCGCACGATCTCGATCGTCTCGCGCGTCGTGGCGACGGGCGACGTGAAGCGGACGCCGTGCCAGCCCTCCATCACCTGCGGACCGCTGGTCCCGATGCCGAGGCGGAAGCGGCCGCCCGACAGTTGCTGCAGCGACATCGCCGTCATCGCCAGGTTGGCCGGCGTCCGCGCCCCCAGCTGGACGATGCCGGAGGCCAGCCCGATGCGTGTCGTGCGCGCGGCCAGGTAGGCGAGCGGCGTCAGGGCGTCGGCGCCCCAGACCTCCGGTACCCAGACCGAGTCGGCGCCGAGCGCTTCGGCGTCGACGACGAACTGGACGTCCTCCGCGCTGTCGAGCGTGGTGCCGATGGCGACGCGCATGATGACCGTCCTTTCCTTCTCGCTTGTCGTGGCGGCACGGTGCAATACCGTGGCACGCCATGGACGACGTCGACTTGCGCTTCGCCGATCATCCGACGGCGGAGACGAGCATCGACATCGCCGCGCCGCCGGACACCGTCTTCGCCCTCGTCGCCGACATCTCGCTGCCGGCCCGCTTCAGCCGGGAACTCGTCGGCGCAGAGTGGCTCGACGGCGCCACCGGTCCGGCGCTCGGCGCCCGCTTCGTCGGCCGCAACGAACACCCCCGCGTCGGTGCGTGGGAGACGACGTCGACGATCGTCGAGCTGGAGCCGGACCGGCGGTTGGCGTGGGCCGTCGGCGACACGGCGAACCCCGGGACCACATGGCGCTTCACGCTCGAGCCGATCGAGGGCGGGACCCGGCTGACGCAGTGGATGCAGATCGGGCCCGGCCCGAGCGGGATCAACTCGGTCATCGCGGCGATGCCGGACAAGGAGTCGCGGATCATTCACCGCCGCCTCGCCGAGCACCGGGCGAGCATGGAGGCCAACCTCGCCGGCATCAAGACCCTCGCCGAGGAGTAAGACATTCTCATCGCGTCTGGGGGTCGCGCAGGGAGGACAACCCGCATGAGAATGTGTCAACCGGGCGTCGTCGGGTCGAGGCGGCGTTTCTCGGTCGGACGGCCCGTGGAGCCGTCGGCGAAGCCGACGTAGCGGCGGAACGCGCCGTGCGGGTCGGTCAGCCCCGCCATGCGCGGGCCGGCCGCTAGTAGCGCGCCGTCGGCGCGGATGGCCTCGCCGCTCACGAACGCTGACTCGTCGCTGGCCAACCACAGCGCCAGCGCGGCGATGTCGCCGGGCTGACCGTGATCGGGCCACGGCTGCAGGGCATCGATCGCGTCGGCCAGCAGCGCCTCGTTGCGCCCGACGGCGAGCGGCGTGAGGACGATCCCGGGGCAGATGGCGTTGACGCGGATGCGGTGGGGGGCCAACTCGACGGCGGTGTTGTAGGTCAGGTTGACGACCGCCGCCTTGGCCGCCGAGTACGCCTGCGGGCCGGCGCCGCCGCCGAGCCCGGCGACGGAGGCGGTGTTGACGATGCTGCCCCCGGCACCGCCGTGGATCATCGCTCGCGCCGCGTGTTTGGTTCCGAGGAACACGCTGCGCGTGAGCACGGCGAACGTGCGGTCCCACGCGGCGACGTCGATCTCCGTGATCGGCCCGAACGCGCCGCCGACGCCGGCGTTGTTGAACATCACGTCGAGCCGCCCGAACCCGTCCGTCGCCGCGGCGACCAGCGCTTCGACGGATGACTCCTCGGCGACGTCGGTCGGCACGAAGCGCAGCCGCCCACCCGCCGCGGCCTCGGTGACGAGGCGCTCGCCGTTGTCGACGTTGAAGTCGCCGACGACGACGCGCGCCCCGGCCTGCAGGAAGCGCAGCACCGTCGCCCGACCGATCCCACTGCGCCCCCGGAGATGACGGCGACGCGCCCGTCGAGGTTACTGGCCGCCGACGGCGTGTCCATTGCGTCAGCCGAGGTCGAGGAAGCTGGAGCGGGCGGGCTGGCGCGGTGCCGACGGCGTCTCGGCAGCACCGGCGACGTGGTCGAGACGCTCCCCTGCGGAGCACGCCTTCCAGAACGTGCGATAGGTCGGGTACTCGATCTGCGGTGTCAGCCAGCCGGCGGCCACCAGCTCGTCGTGCAGGCGGGGCAGGTTGCGCCACGGCACGCCCATGTCGACGTGATGGGC
>JALZMG010000466.1 GCA_030858325.1 Actinomycetota bacterium
TGCTTCGCCTGGCTAATGACCTAAGCTAACGAGGTGCCTGCCGCGACGTCGTCGTCCCCTACCGCCCAAGCCCCGTCGCGCGACCTCCGGACGGACGCCGGACTGGCCAGCGCCCTCCGACTGAACGTCCTGCGCCTCGCCCGCCGCATCCGCGTCGAGCGCCGCGACAACGACCTGTCGCTGAGCCAGCTGGCTGTCCTCGGCACGCTCTCCCGGTTCGGCCCGCTGAGCGCCGGCGAGCTCGCTGCGGCGGAGAACGTCAAGCCGCCGTCGATGACGCGCACCATCAGCTGTCTCGAGACGGTCGGCCTCGTGACGCGTCGCGCCCACGATACGGACGGCCGCCAGGTGGTCGTCGAGCTCACGGAGGCGGCGCGCCATGTCCTGGAGGACGATCGTCGCCGCCGGGACGCGTGGCTGGCCAAGCGCCTCGGCTCCATCTCGCCAGCCGAGCGTGAGGTGTTGCGCCAGGCTGCGCCGATCCTCGAACGGTTGGCCGGATCATGAGCACCGGATCAAGAGACGAGCTGCGCACGACGTTCGCCGCATTGGGCATCCGCAACTACCGGCTCTTCGCCACCGGTTCGCTGATCTCCAACGTCGGCACGTGGATGCAGCGCATCGCCCAGGACTGGCTGATCCTCGTGCTCACGGGGAGCGCCGGCGCGCTCGGTCTGACCACCGGGTTGCAGTTCCTGCCGCTCGTCCTGCTGTCTCCGCTGACCGGCGTCGTCGCCGATCGCTTCTCCAAGCGCCGCGTCCTCGCGCTGTCGCAGCTGACGATGGGGCTCACCGCGGCGCTGCTCGGCGTGCTCGCCGTCACGGGCGCCGTCGCCGCCTGGCACGTCTATGTCATCGCGTTCGTGTTCGGGTCGGCGGCGGCGTTCGACATGCCGGCCCGCCAGGCCTTCGTCAACGAGATGGTCCCTCGCGACCAGCTGCCGAACGCGGTCGGCCTGAACTCGGCGTCGTTCAACCTCGCCCGCATGATCGGCCCTGCCGTCGCCGGGTTGCTCATCGCGTGGATGGGTTCCGGCGTCTCCGCGACCGGCTGGGTGATCCTCGTCAACGCGGCGACCTACGCCGCCGTGATCGTGTCGCTGAGCCGGATGCGCGCAGAAGAGCTCGTGCCGAGCGTTCCACTCGCCCGCGCCGGCGGCCAGCTGCGCGACGGCCTGCGCTACGTCAGGTCGCGGCCCGACATCATGCTCGTCATGGCGGTCGTGTTCTGTTGCGGCACGTTCGGCCTGAACTTCCAGATGACGACGGCGCTGATGGCGACGGAGGTGTTCGACAAGGGCGCCGGCGAGTACGGCGTCCTCGGTTCGATCCTGGCTGTCGGCTCGCTGGCCGGATCCCTACTCGCCGCCCGGCGCGTCGCCGCGCGCCAGCGTCTCGTCGTGCTCGCCGCCGTCGCCTTCGGGACGCTGGTGTCGATCGCCGGGCTGATGCCGAGCTACCTGGCGTTCGCGGCGATCTTGCCGCTGTGCGGCTTCGCCGCGCTGACGGTCATCACGGCGGCCAACGCGTTCGTGCAACTGGCTGCCGACCCCCAGGTTCGTGGTCGTGTGATGGCCCTCTACCTGGCCATCTTCATGGGCGGGACACCGATCGGGGCGCCGCTGCTCGGCGCCGTCGCCGAAGCATTCGGTGCCCGCTGGACGCTCGTCGGCGGCGGGCTGTTGACCGTGCTCGGGACGGTCGTCGCCACGGCTGTGTTCGCCCGCCACCAGGGCTTCGTCGTGACGCCCCACCTGCGGCCGCACCCACACCTCGAAGTCGTCGCTCGCCAGGCGGAGAACGCCATCGGCGAGACCGTCGCCGCCGCCTGACCGCCCTGAAGCATTCTTTCGCGGAATCTGCAAGATCGCCGTGCCGGCGTCCTCTCCACGGGCAGAGCACATGAAGGTGCTCCCGACCCGGAAGGACCACCGTCATGTCGAACTTGATCCGCCGCACGCTCTACGCCACCGCCGTCATCACCGTCTCCTTGGCCGCCGGTGCCGGCCACGTCAGCGCCGGTGGCGACGACACGCCGTGGGACGGCGACGACCTGCCGTTCGACGCCCCCGGCGACCCGCCGCCTCCGCCGCCCGATCCCGAGGTCAACCCGGACCTCGACCTGCCGGACCTCGACATCGTCAACCCGACGCTGCCACCCGAGCCGCCGCTTCCACCGCCCTGCAGTGCGGTCGACACCGCCGCTTTCGGCGTGACGATCGCCGACAATGGCGACGGCACGGCGTTCGTGCAGATCGGCTACTTCGACGCCGAGGACGCCTGCAACGCCGACGTCACCGTCACGTCCTACGCGACGAACGTCGACGACTCGGCCTCGGCGGTCGTGGCGACCGACCAGACGACGGTCAACGATCTCGAGGCGGCGGCGCTCGGCGACGGCTGGTTCGAGGCCGACATCGCCGTCGACCCGTGCTTCGCCAAAGTCGTCGTCGACGTGGACGGCACCGAGTTGGAGACCGACCAGTTCGGCCTCGGCTGCTCGATCAGCACGAAGGATTTCGAGGGTGACCCGTGGAACGCGGCGATCAACCTCGTGCACGTCGACAGCTGGACCCCCGACCACGTGTTCGAAGTGTCCTCCGACGACATGGTCGTCTGGGACGAGCTGCCGAGCGGCGACTACACGGTGAGCGAGTTCGACGGAGCCGAGGACGGTACGACGATCTCGATCGACGACGGCGCCCCCGCCGTTGCGCACGCCGGCGAAGCAGTGCCCGTGACCGTCGGCCAGAGCGTGCTCGTCACCAACCCCGACCTCCCGACCGACACGACGGAGCCCGAGGACGAGCCCGAAGACGAGCCCGAGACGAGCCCGAGGACGAGCCCGACCGTGACCTCCCCGAGACCGGGTCCTCGATGACCGGCCTCCTGACTGCAGCCGGCCTGCTCACCGGCCTCGGCGGCCTCGGCTGCACGGCCCTCGCCAGACGGCGGCGCTGATCGCCAACGACGCCGATCAACTCGGAGCCCCCACCCACCAGGGTGGGGGCTTCACGCGCTCACGCCTCGGCGCACCCTACGTTCGGACAGGAAGCCTGGACACTCCACCGGGCCATTGTGCCCGGCACGTTCAGTCCCGGAGATGCTCACGCACGAGGGCTTCCGTCGTGCGCGGCAGGGCCATGGCGATGGCCCGCACGTCGTCGACCGTCGGCGCGACCGCCGGCATTCAGTCCTCGAAGAGTGCGGCGACGAACTCGTCCGGGTCGAACGGGACGAGGTCGGCGATCGTCTCGCCGATGCCGACGAGCTTGATCGGGATCCCCAGTTCGGTCTCCACGGCGAACACGATGCCGCCCTTGGCCGACCCGTCCAGCTTGGTCAGCACGATGCCGGTGACCTGGGTGGCGTCACCGAACTCGCGCGCCTGGGTCAGCCCGTTTTGGCCGGTTGTGGCATCGATGACGAGCAGCACTTCGGTGACCCGGCCGGCGCCCTTCTCGGCGACGCGGCGGACCTTGCGCAGTTCCTCCATCAGGTTCGTCTTCGTGTGCAGGCGCCCGGCGGTGTCGGCGAGCACCAGGTCGAACTGGCGCGACGACGCCCGCTCGACGGCGTCGAACACGACGGCGCTGGGGTCGCCACCCTCGCTCCCCCGGACGAGTTCGGCACCGGCGCGCTCGGCCCACGTCGTCAGCTGCTCGGCGGCGGCGGCGCGGAACGTGTCGCCGGCGGCGAGCAGCACGTTGCGGCCGGCGGATCGCTGCTGCTGGGCGACCTTGCCGATCGTGGTCGTCTTGCCGACCCCGTTGACACCGACGAACAGCCACACGTTGGGGTGATGCCCGTCGCCGGCGTCGTCGTCGGGGACGAAGTGCAGCTGCCGGTCGGCGCCGGACAGGCGCGACTGCATCTCGGCCTGCAGAGCGTCGAGCAGCTCGGCCGGCTCCGTCAGCTCCTTGTCCTTGACCCTCGTGCGCAGGCCGTCGAGCAACTCGGTCGTCACGCCGATGCCGACGTCGGCCCGCAGCAGCGCTTCTTCCAGGTCGTCCCACGTCTCGGCGTTGATCCCCGAGCGCCCTCGGATGCCGACGAACGCGCCGGCCAGGGCGGCTCGGGCTCGCGCCATCCGCTCGCGCAGCGTCGCCGTCGCGACGACCTCCGGCTCGACGGCCGGCGGCTCGACAACGTCGGGTTCCAACACCGCCGTGCCGGCCGGGCCAGCGGTCCGGGGCGGCGCGGTCGGCGGAGCC
>JALZMG010000477.1 GCA_030858325.1 Actinomycetota bacterium
CATGGCCGTCGCCGCCCAGGGCCTGGCGGAGCCCCGCCCGAGCGGGCGCATCGACCGGCGCCACCTGCGCAAGGTGTTCGCCCGCATCGGCGTCATCCAGATCGACTCCGTCAACGTCCTCGTGCGCAGCCAGGAGCTGCCGCTGTTCGCCCGCCTCGGCCCGCACCCGCGAACGCTGCTGCCCGATGCACTGGACGACGGCGAGCTGTTCGAGTACTGGGCGCACATGGCGGCCATCGTCCCGAGCGCGCATCATCACCTGTTCCGCTGGCGGATGGCCACCGACAGCGGCTGGAAGATGCTCGCCGAGCTGCGTCGGCGCCGCCCGGGCTACGTCGATGAAGTGCTCGAACGGGTACGCGCCGACGGTCCGTTGACCGCCGCCGACCTGGCCCAGCGCGTCGGCCCGAAGGGAACGTGGTGGGACTGGGACGACGGCAAGGTCGCACTGGAGTGCCTCTTCGGCGACGGCCACCTGGCGGCGCGGCGACGGGCCACCGACTTCGCCCGCCTCTACGACGTCCCGGAGCGGATCATCCCCGCCGCCGCGCTGGCCCGCCCGACGCCGGCCGAGCCCGACGCCCGCAAGGAGCTGCTCGTGCTCGCCGCCCGCTCGATGGGCGTCGCCACGTTCGCCGATCTGACGGACTATCACCGCCAGCGCAACCCACCGTGCCGGCCGCTCCTCCCGGAACTGGTCGAGGACGGCCGGTTGCTGCGGGCCGAGGTCGAAGGCTGGACCGAGCCGGCCTACGTCCTCCCTGGCGCGGTCATCCCCCGGCGCATCACGGGGCGGGCGCTGCTCAGTCCGTTCGACTCGCTCGTCTGGCACCGGGAGCGGACGCTGCGGCTGTTCGGGTTCCACTACCGCATCGAGATCTACGTGCCCGCCCCGAAGCGCCAGTTCGGGTATTACGTACTGCCGTTCCTGCTCGACGGCCGCCTCGTCGGACGCGTCGATCTCAAGGCCGATCGCGCCCGCGGCGTGTTGGTCGTGCAAGCCGCGCACGCCGAGGCCGCACTCGCCGACCGTTGTGCAGCCGCCGAGCAACTCGGCGGCGAGTTGGCCTCGCTGGCCGGCTGGTTGGGGCTGCACGACGTCGAGGTCGCCGGTCGTGGTGACTTCGTCCTCGAGTTGGCCGCCGCCGGCGGCGCCACCACCTGAGTTCGCCGCGGCGTAGGTAGTCTCCGCTCGTGCCCAGTGATCAGCACACGGGGGCGCGGGGCCCCGGCGGCTCGACGTCCACCGACGACGCCACCCCGGTCGACGGCACGGACGCGCTCGCCGCCCTTGGCGCCGACGGGAACGGTGAGGTCGCGGCGACGACGGTGCGCGCTGTGGACGCCGCCGCCGACGTTCTCGACGAGGCGACCACGAACGCTGCCGACGCCGCCGCGGCGGTCCTCGACGAAGGCGACGCGCCCGGGGACGCCGTCGTCACGGAGGGTGTGGTGACGCCGGGCACGGCGCAAGACGGAACCGAGGGAGAGGTCGATGTCGAGGCGAACGTGTCGATCCTCAGCCCCCGACGCCTCCCACGATGGGTGATCCCCGCCGTCGTCGTGTTCTGGGCCGGCTTCCTCGGCGCCCTCGCAACGCGCTTCTTCTGGACCAAGCTGAGCAGCTTCCTCGTGCTCGTCGCCGTCTCGTTGTTCCTCTCCCTGGCGATCGAGCCCGGCGTCAACCGCCTCGCCCGGCGGGGGTGGCGGCGAGGCCGGGCGACCGCGCTAATCCTGTTCGGCGTCGTCATCGCGCTGCTCGTGTTCGTCGTCGCCATCGGGACGCTCGTCGGGACGCAGATCGCCGAGTTGCTGGACAACTCCGAGGTCTACATCACCGACACCGTGGACACGGTCAACGACACATTCGGGACCCAACTGAACGCCGACGAGGTGATCGACGACTTCAACGATCCCGACGGGGCCGTGCAGGAGTTCATCGAGAACCAACGCGACAACGCCGTGCGCCTGTCGGTGGCCGCACTCGGCGGACTCCTCGCGCTCCTGACCGTGATGCTGTTCACGTTCTATCTCGTCGCCGACGGGCCGAAGATGCGCCGCGCGATCTGCAGCCGCCTGCGGCCCGAGCGGCAGGAGCAGGTGTTGGCCACATGGGAGCTGGCCGCCAGCAAGACGGGCGGATACCTCTACTCGCGTGCCCTCCTGGCGTTGATCTCGGCCGTGTTCCACTGGATCGTCTTCCAGGCGCTGGGCACTGCCGCACCGGTCGCGCTGGCGCTGTGGGTCGGCATCGTCAGCCAGTTCCTGCCCGTCGTCGGCACGTACATCGCCGGCATCCTGCCCGTCCTGTTGACGTTCCTCGACTCCCCCGTCAAGGCGCTCATCGTGCTGATCGCCATCGTCGTCTACCAGCAGGTCGAGAACTACCTCTTCTCGCCGCGCATCACGGCGCGCACGATGGAGCTGCACCCTGCCATCGCCTTCGGCGCGGCGCTCGCCGGCGGGGCCGTGCTGGGCGCCGTCGGCGCAGTGCTCGCGCTGCCTGGAGCAGCGATGGCCCAGGCGCTGATCAGCGAGTGGGGTGATCGCCACCAGGTCGTCAAGAGCGACCTGACCGACGTCCGCCACCATCAGGTGTGGAAGCGCTGGTCGAAGATCCGCAAGGTCCAGGGGTGACCCGGCCGGGAGCGTTCGTCCCGGTCGCCGTCACCCGCAGGAGCGGCTGCGACGAGAGCATCCACCACGGGGCCGTCGTCGCCATCGGCGCCGACGGTGCGCTGGCGTGGTCGGCTGGCGACGCCGACGTCGAGATCTACCCGCGCTCGTCGCTGAAGCCGCTGCAGGCCGAGGCCATGGGCGGCGCCGGGCTCGACGTCGACGCGGCCGCGCTCGCCGTCGTGTGCGCCAGCCACGGCGGGCGCGCCGAGCATCTCGACGCCGTGCGGCGGATCCTGCACGGCGCTGGCCTGTCCGAGCACGACCTGCAGAACACCCCGGCCTACCCGCTCGACAACGAGGCCCACGACGATGCCGTGCGGGGCAGCGTCGAGCCCAGCGCGCTGTTGCAGAACTGCAGCGGCAAGCACGCCGGGATGCTGGCGACGGCGGTGGTCAACGGATGGCCCACGGCCGGTTACCTGGCGCTGGAGCACCCGGTGCAGGCGGCGATCATGGCCCACCTCGCGCGGGTCGCTGGGCCGGTGACCCACGTCGGCGTCGACGGGTGCGGCGCCCCGGCCGCCGTCGTCAGCCTTCGCGCGATGACCGCCGCGATGCGTGAGGTGGCCGTGCGTCGCGGCGCCGTCCACCACGCCATGACCGCGCACCCGCGGCTCGTCGGTGGGCCGCAGCGGGAC
>JALZMG010000479.1 GCA_030858325.1 Actinomycetota bacterium
CTGCGGACGGGCGCCTGCGCCGCGTGCTCGGCGAGATCAACCGGCACATCGACCGTCATGGACTCGGTTCCGAGGTGCTCGACCCCGACCCGCCGCCGCCGGTGCGCGCGGACCCCTCACCGAACCGGCTGGATCTCCATCGCGCCGGCATCGGCACGGTCATCTGGGCGACCGGCCACCGTCGCGCCTATCCGTGGCTGAAGGTCCCCGTCCTTGACGCGCGTGGCGAGATCAGCCAGGTGCGCGGCGCCACGACACTCCCCGGCCTCTCTGTGCTCGGCCAACGGTTCCAGCACTTTCGCAACTCCAACTTCATCGACGGGGTTGGCCGCGACGCCACCTACGTCGCCGACCACCTCTGCGGCCGCATCGGCGGCGCGACCCGCAAAACCGCTTATCGCTGATCGAAGGAATCATGAAACCCGCCGGCTTCGCATCCCCCCGCAACACATCGTGTGACGTCGTGGTCGTCGGTGCTCGCGCCGCCGGCGCCGCGACGGCGATGCTGCTCGCCCGCCAGGGTCTGCGCGTCGTCGTCGTCGACCGCTCCCGGTTCGGCGCCGACACGCTGTCGACCCATGCGCTGATGCGCGGCGGCGTCCTCCAACTCCACCGCTGGGGCCTGCTCGACCAGGTGATCGCCGCCGGAACCCCCGCCGTTCGCCGTGCCTCGTTCGCCTACGGCGACGAGCGCGTGGTCGTTGGGATCAAGCCGTCGCACGGGGTCGATGCGCTGTACGCGCCGCGCCGCACCGTACTCGACCCGATCCTCGTCGAAGCCGCCGCCGGAGCGGGAGCAGAGGTGCGCTACGGCATCACGATCACGGACCTCCGTCGTGACCGCTCCGGCAGGGTGACCGGTGTCGTTGGACGCGACGGGCACGGCCGGTGCGTCGTCATCTCTGCCCGCCTCGTGGTCGGGGCCGACGGTCTGCGCTCCACGGTCGCCTCCCGTGTCGGCGCTCCCGTCGAGCGAACCGGCACCGGCGCCTGCGCCTTCGTATACGGCTACTGGTCGGACCTGGACGTCGACGGCTACGAGTGGGTCTTCCGCCCAGGCGCGATGGTCGGTGTCATCCCGACCAACGACGCGCAGGCCTGTGTGTTCGTCGGTGGCGCACCAGCCGGCGTCGGTCGCGGCGGGATGACCGTGCTGCGCGACATCCTCGCCCGCGCCGCGCCCGACATCACCGCCCGGCTCGATGCCGCCACCGCACCGGTCGGGGTGCGTACGTTCAGCGGGTGGCCAGGCCACATCCGCCGCTCATGGGGTCGAGGCTGGGCCCTCGTCGGGGACGCCGGCTACTGGAAGGACCCGATCAGCGCCCACGGGTTGACCGACGCGCTGCGCGACGCCGAGTTGCTGGCCCGTGCGATCACGTCGTCGCTGGTCCACGATCAGGACGAGGGCGAGACACTCCGGGGCTACCAACGGACCCGTGACCGCCTCTCGGCGCAGCTGTTCGAGACGACCGACGTCATCGCCGGCCAGCGGTGGACCGAGGACGACATCGGCGCCCTGCTCTTGCAACTCAGCGCAGCCATGGCCGACGAGGTGGACGCGCTGGCCGACCTCGACGCCGTCCCCGTTGTGTGATCAGCACGGCAGATACCGTTTCGCCGTGCCCCCCACCGGCGATGCCCGACCGGCGCGTGTGGACGACGTCCACGAGATCGCCGCGGCGATGCCCCATGTCACGATCGACGGAGGGTCGCGAGACAACGCTGTGTACCAGGTGGGTGGCCAGTCGTTCGTGTTCTTTCGCAACCCCCGGCCCGACGCCTTCGACCCGGATACGGGCGAGCGCTACGACGACGTCATCGTGATCTGGGTCGAGTCCGACGACGACAAGGCCGCGCTCGTCCAGGATCCGGGCTCGCCGTTCTTCACGACCGAACACTTCAACGGCCACCGCTCGGTGCTCGTGCGGGCCCGCCGTCTCGCCGAGGTGACGCGCCAGGAGATCGTCGAGCTGATCCAGGACGCCTGGTTGGCCAGGGCCTCCAAGCGCAGGGGCGCCGTCTGGCGGGCCCAGCAGCGCTGACCGGCGAGGCGTCAGCGGGAACGGGTCGTCGGGGCGCGGATGCCGTCGGCAACCTGACCGACGGCGCGCACGGGCAGGTCGGCGAGCGCAGTGCCCGACTTCCGGTCGACGAGCAGGGGATCGAGCCGGCGGCCGTCGGTGGCGTCGACGAGCTGTGTCGGCGGCGTGTCGGTGCGCAGCCACTCGTCGCCCCACTGCATCAGCGTGACCACGACGGGATGCAGCGCGTGTCCCATGTCGGTGAGCGTGTACTCGTCGCGGGGTGGGTGCTCCTGGTAGCGGTGGCGTTCCAGCACACCTCGCGCGCACAGCTGGCGGAGGCGGGCCACGAGGGTGGCGCGGGGGATGCCGAGCCGGGCCGAGAAGTCGTCGAAGCGGGTGACGCCGAGCAGCGCATCGCGCACCACGAGCATCGTCCACGGGTCGCCGACGACGTCCAGGGCCTTGGCGATCGAGCAGACCATCTGATCGAGCGGCTTGCGACGCACGTCAGTCGCCGCCTGCCACGACGACGGCGGGGGAGGGGCC
The DNA here is from genome assembly GCA_030858325.1 of Actinomycetota bacterium. Taxonomy (GTDB): domain Bacteria; phylum Actinomycetota; class Acidimicrobiia; order Acidimicrobiales; family Ilumatobacteraceae; genus JALZMG01. The sequence goes on from JALZMG010000479.1 coordinate 2,574, forward strand.
GACGACCGCCGCACGGGCGCCGGTGCGCAGCGGGAGGGCGAGCAGCGTCGTTCCCACGCCGCCAGCGACGAGGACCCACCACACCCGGTCGTATCGGGCCAGCGTGTCGTCGAGCCCGGTCGCCCCGGCCGTCAGGCCGACTGCCAGTGCGACGCCGATCGTGCCGGCGAACTGGCGCAGCGCCTGGTTGACGGCGCCGCCGACGCCGAGCCGGTTGGCCGGCAGCGACTGCCCGACCACGCTCGCCAGTTGCGGCAGGCAGAGGGCGACACCGATGCCGGTGAACAGCATGGATGGCAGGTAGTCGCGCGCGTAGGCGACGTCGGCGTCGAGGAACACCAGTCGGTACAGCCCGCCGATCGCGAAAGCCACTCCGCCGGCGAGCAGCAGCGGACGCTGACCGATGCGTGCGGCCAGCCGGCCCATCTGCGGCGCGAGCACGGCGACGAGCAACGGTCCGGGTGCCACGCCGAAGCCGGCACGCAGGATCGACCAGTTCCAGACGTTGGTGAGGAACAGGATGCTGGACAGGAACATGGCCGTGAACGCCACGCCGAACGCCATGGTCGCGGCGTTGCCCCAGCGGAAGTTGCCCACGGTGAACAACGCCAGGTCGATCGTCGGCGCCGGCGTTCGAGCCTGGTGGACGACGAAGACGGCGAGGACGGCCAGCCCGCTGCCGATCGACCCGACCGTCGAAGCCGACGTCCAACCCCAGTCGCCGCCGCGCACGAGGCCGAGCGTGACGAGCGCGCTGCCGGCCACCAACAGCGCGACCCCGATGGGTGCCGGCACCACACTCGACGGGTCCTTCGATTCGACGAGTGTGCGGCGCCCGAGGAGGACGATCGCCAGGCCTACGGGCACGTTGAGCACGAACACCCAACGCCATCCGCCGGTCTCGACGACAGCCGCACCTAACGTCGGACCGATCGCGCCGGCTACTGCGCCCGTTGCGCCCCAGATGGCGAGCGCGATGGGGATGCGCTGGCGGGGCGTCGAGCGCAGCACGAGCGCCAGCGACGACGGGACGAGCGCAGCCCCGCCGGCGGCCTGCACGACTCGGGCGGCGACGAGCGCCAGCGGCGACGGGGCGACGGCGCACAGCACGGATGCCAGCGTGAACAGCACTGACCCAGCGAGGAACGTCTGCTTGTGACCCCGGCGGTCGGCGAGCCGCCCGAACGGGATCAGGAGTGCGGCGAACATGATCGTGTAGCCGTTGAGCACCCACGACAGCTGCGACGGCGCGACGTCAGGGAAGGAGGCGACGATGTCGGGGAAGGCGACGAACAGGACGGTCGTGTCGAGGAACACGGCGAACACGGCGAGGCTGGAGATGACCAGCACGCGGGTGGCCTGTTTCGGGGAGGCCTCGGGGCCCGAGCGGTTCACCGTTCAATCATTGAATGCTGCGGTACGATGTGTCAATGGATGTGTCGGCTGTCACCGCGCGGCGACCTTGTCCCAGACCCGGCGATTCGGGACCGACGCAGTGGTATGCCCACGCCGCCTCGCCAGCCGTCGTCGTCACTTCGATGCGACTGAGCAGGTCGTGGCCGTCCGTTCGACCTCGGCCAGGACGACCAACGCGTCGTCGAGCCGCTCGACGGCCGGGTCGACGAGCACCCCAGCACGATGTCGACGGACGCGTTGAACACCGCGACGGGCCAGCCCTGGTCACTGTCCCTGGTA
>JALZMG010000508.1 GCA_030858325.1 Actinomycetota bacterium
GTGACCATCTTCGCCCCGTGGCGGATGATCCCCTGGCGCTCGACGGCCGAGCCGATCATGAAGCCCGGCACGTCGGCCAGGAAGATCAGCGGGATGTTGAAGGCGTCGCAGCACCAGATGAAGCGCGCCGCCTTGTCGGCCGAGTCGACGAACAGCGTGCCGGCCAGGTGTGCCGAGTTGTTGGCGACGATGCCGACGGATCGTCCGTCGAGTCGGCCGAGCCCGACGATCAGCTCGCGGGCGAACATCGGCTTGACCTCGAAGAAGCTCTCGGCGTCGACGAGGCCGTCGATGACGTCGTGCATGTCGAACGGCACGCGCTCGTCGTCGGGAACGACGCCGGTGGTCAGCGGCACCGCCGGCGGCTCGGGCTCGTACGCCGGTGGCTGCGCCTTCCACGACTGCGGGAAGTACGTGAGGTAGGCCTTTGCCTGATCGATGGCGTCGGTGTCGTCGGTGGCCAGGTTGTCGGCGCAGCCCGACTGCGTCACGTGCATGCGGGCGCCGCCCATCTCCTCCAGCGTGGTGATCTCCCCGACGACCATCTCCGCCATGCGCGGCGACCCGAGGTACATCGACGCGTTGCCGTCGACCATGAAGACGACGTCGCAGAACGAGGGGATGTACGCGCCGCCGGCCGCCGACGGCCCGAACAGGCAGCACACCTGCGGCACCTGGCCGGACAGCCGCACCTGGTTGTAGAAAATGCGCCCGGCGCCGCGGCGGCCGGGGAAGAACTGCACTTGATCGGTCAGGCGGCCGCCTGCCGAGTCGACGAGCCACACGATCGGCACCTGTGCAGACAGTGCGGCCTCCGAGGCGCGCACCATCTTCTCCACGGTGCGCGCGCCCCACGAGCCGGCCTTGACCATCGGGTCGTTGGCGACGACGACGGCGGGGACGCCGTCGATGGTGCCCCGCCCGGTGACGACGCCATCGGCGGGCAGCCCGGGCGACATCGTGTTCGCCAGCACCGCATCCTCGACGAAAGAGCCCGGATCGAGGAGCAGGTCGATGCGCTCGCGCGCGGTCAGCTTGCCCTGGCCGCGGATCTTCTCGAGCGCTCGCTCGTCGGGCGTCACAGCCCGTTCGATCGCCGCCTGGATCTGCTCGCGCATCGGACCAACGTAGGCGATCGGCCCAGTGCCGATCCCGCCGGGCGCGCCCGTCAGTCGGCGGGACCGAAGAGCTCGGCGACGACGGCCTTCGCCCCTTCGGGCGCGCCGACCTCCAGCGCGATGCCGCGGGCGTCGATTGTGATGGTGAAGGCGAAGAACGCGCAGCAGTGCTGTTCGGCGGCGACCACTCGCCCGAGTGCCCCGGCGTCGGCGCCGGGCAGCTCGATGCGCAGGCGTCCGTCGGGCAGCGTCGTGCGGGCTCCCGCGCCGGCCAGGACGGATGCCCACTCGGCGCGTCGGTCGTCCAGGGCGTCGGGCTGCAGCGTGCAGGCGATCGGCTCGTCGGTGCCGGCGGTCATGGACACGAGGGTACGGCAACCTGGGCGAGTGGGATCGGCGGTGGTGGAACTGCGTCGAAGGTGAAGCGGTTGGGTCATGGTGAGACGACGTGGGCGGCGCACAGGGCAACCGCAAGGCGCGCTCGGCGGGAGGATCGAGCGATGGCGCGCGACGAGGAGCGAGCGGCGGTGCAGGCGCACTACGAACTCGGTCTCGAGCGCGATCGGCTCGCCGCCGGTGCCGGCCTCGTCGAGTTCGCCCGCACGAAGGAGATCGTCCTTCGCCACCTCCCCGCTCGTCCCTGCGTCGTCGCCGACATCGGTGGCGGTCCCGGAAGATACGCCCTGTGGCTCGCCGGGCGCGGGGCCGTCGTGCGCCACCGGGACCTCATGGCGCTGCACGTGCAGCAGCTGAGCGCGTCCTCGCCCGCTGGCATCGACAGTGCCGTCGCTGACGCCCTGGCACTCGCCCTCCCCGACGAGAGCGTCGACGCCGTCCTCCTGCTCGGCCCGCTGTACCACCTCCATCGGCGCGCCGACCGCCTGCGCGCCCTCGGCGAAGCACGTCGCGTCGTCCGTCCCGGCGGACCGGTCTCCGTCGCCGCCATCTCCCGCTGGGCCGCCGGTCTCTACGGCGTGCTCACCGATCAGTTGCACCTCCAGCTGCCCGAAGTCCTGAACGAGGTCGACCGCGTCGAGCACGACGGCGTTCTGCGCCCGCTCTTCCCCGGCTCGTTCAACGGCTTCTGCCACCGGCCACGCCAGCTCGCCGCCGAGGTGCGCGCGGCACGACTGGACCTGGTCGACCTCGTCGCTGTCGAGGGCGCGACTGCGATCGTGGCCGGGCTCGACGCGCGAATGGCCGATCCGCGCGAGGCTCGTGTGGTGCTGGACGCGGCCCTGGCGACGGAGCGTGTGCCGGAGTTGCTAGGCGTCGGCCCGCACCTCCACGGCCGCCGCCCGCCGACCGATCGGTGATCCAGTTCGACCATCGACGGCGCACCTGGCCGGTGCCATGATGGTCAGCGCAGTCGGGCACGGAGGGGGCACCGTTGGATCTGGTCGCGTTGCACGAAGGGACCGTCAGGGAGTTCACGGCGCGCGTGGCCGCAGTTCCCGACGATCGATGGGACGATCCGACGCCGTGCACCGACTGGAACGTGCGCCAGCTCGTCAACCACGTCGTCGGTGAGGACCGCTGGACGGTGCCGCTGTTGGCGGGCCGCACGATCGCCGACGTCGGCGGCTCACTCGACGGCGACCTGCTCGGCGACGATCAGCTGGCGGCGACCCGCGCCGCCGCCGACGACGCCGTCGCCAGCGTCGCCGCCCAGGTTCCCAACAACGGCACCGTGCAGCTGTCCTACGGCGAGGAGTCGGCCACCGAGTACGTCCATCAGCTCGCCGCCGACCATCTCCTGCATGCCTGGGACCTCGCCGTCGCCACGGGTGGCGACACCCACCTCGACGCCGAACTGGTCGACGCTGTCGCCGCCTGGTTCGCCGATCGTGAGGAGCTCTATCGCGCCGGCGGCGTGATCGGCGACCGGGTCGAGGTGTCGGGCGACGAACCGCAGGACGCGCTGCTCGGGGCGTTCGGGCGCGATCCGGCCTGGCGCGTGTCCTGAGCCTGTCGCCGCGTCGTCTCGACGAGCACCGCCACAATGGTGCCGATGACGCAGCTGAACGCTGGCTCCATGATGCGTCGCGGCGTCGTGCGCTGCGCGCTGGCGGCCGTGCTGTTCGGCGTCTCGGCACCGGCCGCCTCGCGGCTGGCCGACGATCTCGGTCCGTTCAGCCTGGCCGGGCTGCT
>JALZMG010000217.1 GCA_030858325.1 Actinomycetota bacterium
GGTACGGAGCGCGGATCGCCGCCGAGCGCGTCGGTGGCACCCAGGCGGGGTGGGGGGCGTGAATCCGGCCGTCCGCGAGCTGCTCGACCGGTCCAACCGCCTCGGGTCCGATCCCCGGAACACGAACTACGCGGGCGGCAACACATCCGCCAAGGGCACCGAGCCCGATCCGGCCACCGGTGCCTCGGTCGAACTGCTCTGGGTGAAGGGATCAGGCGGCGACCTCGGCACGCTGACCGAAGCCGGGCTCGCCGTGCTGCGTCTCGACCGTCTGCAGGCCCTCGTCGACGTGTATCCGGGAGCGGAGCGCGAGGACGAGATGGTCGCCGCCTTCGACTTCTGCCTTCACGGCCGGGGTGGCGCGGCGCCGTCGATCGACACGGCGATGCACGGCCTCGTCACTGCTGCCCATGTCGACCACCTTCACCCCGACAGCGGCATCGCCATCGCCACCGCGGCGGAAGGCGAACAGCTCACCAAGGACATCTTCGGCGAGCACGTTGTCTGGGTCCCGTGGCGCCGCCCTGGGTTCCAGCTCGGGCTCGACATCGCCGCCGTGCACAAGGCGCACCCGGAGGCGGTTGGGGTGATCCTCGGCGGACACGGGATCACCGCCTGGGGCGCGACGAGCGACGAGGCCGAGCGCAACAGCCGCTGGGTCATCGAGACCGCGCAGGCCTACATCGACGCACACGGCGATCCCGCGCCGTTCGGCGCCGCCGTCGAGGAGCGACGCGCGCTCACCGCGGTCGAACGGCGGGCCAAAGCCGCCGCGCTGGCGCCGCACCTGCGGGCGCTCGCGTCGCGAGACCGCCGCATGGTGGGCCATTTCATCGACACCGACGGCGTGCTCGAGTTCCTCGCCTCCGAGAAGCTGTTCGCGCTCGCCGAGCTGGGCACCTCATGCCCCGACCATTTCCTGCGCACGAAGATCAAGCCGCTGGTACTCGACGTCCCTGCGGCCGCGCCTGTCGACGACTGCATCGCTCGCCTCGCTGAGCTGCACGAGCGGTATCGCACCGACTACGCCGCCTACTACCTGCGCCACGCCACGGCCGACTCGCCGCCGATGCGCGGCGCCGATCCCGCCATCGTCCTCGTGCCCGGCGTCGGCATGTTCTCCTACGGCAAGGACAAGCAGACCGCCCGCGTCGCCGGTGAGTTCTACGTGAACGCCATCAACGTGATGCGTGGCGCCGAAGCGCTATCGACCTACTCCCCCATACCGGAGTCGGAGAAGTTCCGGATCGAGTACTGGGCGCTCGAGGAAGCCAAGCTGCAGCGCCTCCCGGCGCCGAGGCGTCACGCCGGCCGCATCGCCCTCATCACGGGTGCCGCGAGTGGGATCGGCAAGGCCATCGCCGCCCGGCTCGCGGCCGACGGCGCGTGCGTGGTCATCGCCGACCTCGACGCCGACAGGTCGAGGGATGCCGCCGCCGAGATCGGGAATGCGGACGTCGCGGTGGGCGTGCAGGCTGATGTCACCGATGCCGCAGCCGTGCGCGCCGCCGTCGACGCCACGCTCCTTGCCTTCGGTGGCATCGACCTCGTGGTGAACAACGCCGGTCTGTCGATCTCCAAGCCGCTGTTCGAGACCACCGAGGAGGACTGGGATCTCCAGCACGACGTGATGGCCAAGGGCAGCTTCCTCGTCGCGCAGGCCGCCGCCAAAGCGATGATCGACCAGCACCTGGCGGGCGACATCGTGTACATCGCGTCGAAGAACGCACTGTTCGCTGGCCCGAACAACGTCGCGTACAGCGCGACGAAGGCGGACCAAGCCCACCAGGTGCGGCTGCTGGCCGCCGAGCTCGGCGAGCACGGCATCCGCGTCAACGGCGTCAATCCCGACGGCGTCGTGCGCGGCAGCGGCATCTTCGCCGGCGGTTGGGGGGCCGAGCGCGCGGCGTTGTACGGCGTCCCCGAGGACGAGCTCGGTGCCTTCTACGCCCGGCGCACCCTGCTCAAGCGCGAGGTGCTCCCCGAGCATGTCGCCAACGCCGTCGCCGCGCTCTGCTCGGAGGAGTTCAGCCACACCACTGGCCTGCTCGTCCCGGTCGATGCCGGCGTCTCCGCCGCGTTTCTCCGCTGATGCCGGTCTACGCCGCGGCCGACATCGGCGCCTCCGGCGGCCGGGTCATGGCCGGCGTCGTCGAGCACGACCGGGTCGCGCTCGAAGCCGTCCATCGCTTTCCCAACGGCGTCACCGAGATCGACGGCCACCTTCGCTGGGACTTCACCGCGCTGTACCGCGAGGTCGTCGCCGGCCTCGCGCTCGTCCCCGAGGCGGTGTCCTTCGGAATCGACACCTGGGCCGTCGACTATGGGCTCCTCGACGCCGACGGGAACCTGCTCGCCGAGCCGATCGCCCACCGTGACGATCGCACAGCCACGGTGATCGACACCGTGCACGCGCTCGTGCCACCCGAGCAGCTCTATGACATCAACGGGCTGCAGTTCCTCCCGTTCAACACGATCTACCAACTCGCCGCCGAGCGCGAGGGCCCGCT
>JALZMG010000032.1 GCA_030858325.1 Actinomycetota bacterium
ACACTAGCCGGGCGGCGTCGTCGACGTCGGCAGTGTCGTCGTCGGTGCCGGGGTGGCCGGCGGCGCCGAGGCCACGGTGCCGATGTCGGACGTCGGCAGTGAGCCGTCGGCGTTGCGCACGTCGAAGCTCTGCGACGCGTTCAGCGGGCCGGTCCCGGTGGTCGCGTTCACGCCCAGCGTCCACGCCCCGGCGACCGGGAGCGGCACGCCGCCGCTCGCGCCGGAGTCGGCAACGCCGGCGCCGCTGAGCGGGATGGGCTGCACGATCTCGTTGCCGCCGGAGCCCGCCGGAGGGATCAGGACGACCTCCAAGCCGGCCAGTCCGGTCGGCGGCGACGAGACCTCGACGCGCAGGCGGTTGAGCCCGACGGTCCCCGGATCCAACCGCACGACCAGTTCGACGGCCGAGCCCGGGTCGACGACGCGACGCTCGACGGCGAACGTTTCGGCCTGCACCGTCGTCGACTTGGCCGGCGTGAACGACAAGAGCCCTGCGCTGAGGCCGAGCACGACGATGCCGATCAGCGCCTCGGTGCCGAATGCACGGCGCAGGTTGTCGGAGGCGGCCGGCGCCAGATCGCTCGCCCGGGCAAGGCGGTGGCTGGCGACCTGGCGGGTCGTCATCCCGATGAACAGCATCAGGGCGACGGCCACGACCTTGACGAGGAGCAGGCGCCCGTGGCCGCTGCTGAACAGCCCGCCGCCGACGAGCCGGTACATCTGGGCGAGCCCGCTGACCACCGTGATGACGATCGCCGGACCGGAGATCCGCCCGAAGCCGCGCACGGCGTGCACGAGATCCTCGTCGCCGGGGCCGGCCAGGACGACACGGGCCAGCAGCACCACGGCGCCGAGCCAGACGGCCATCGCCAACACGTGGATGATTCCGGCGAACACGCCGACGATGGCCAGGTCACCACCGGTGCGCGACAGGCCGATGGCCGCCACGGCGAGCGTCGGCAAGGCGATCGCCGGCAGTTGGGTGGTCGGGTCGATGACCCGCTCGGGCCGCAGCACGACCCAACCCGACAGGACGGCGAGCACCAGTCGGGCCAGCGCCGCCCGCCCGGGCCAGCCGGCGTCGAGGAGATCGAGCCACGACGACGGGTTGAGGCCGCTCCCCAGGGACTCCCCCTTGACCGCCGCCGACAGCCCAACGACGTAGAGCACGGTGCCGAGCACCGCGAGGATCCACACCGAGCGCAAGAAGCGCACAGCCAGGATGTACTCGGGGCCTTCCGGCCACGCGGCGATGATCAGCACGAGGGCGCCGAACAGCACCGACAACCCAAAGGTCGACAGCAACCGACCGAGCCATGTCGGCCCGTCAGTGGCGGTGGCCGTGTCGTACCGTGGGGACGGGGTCTCGTCCTCCTCCTCGTCGGCACCGGCCGGCGTCGTCGTCGGCGGTGTCGTCGTCGCCGTCGGATCGGCGGTGACACCGGGCGTCGTCACCGGCGAGGACTGGATGGAAAACGTGATCCGCCCCTGTGTCCCGTCCTCGCCGTCGGGGCCGGTGACGGAGTATTCGACGACGCAGGTGCCCTGCGGCATCGGCGTCTCCAGCGCTGCGGTCAGCGTCAGGGCGTCGGCCGACACGGTGGCCGCCGGCACGACGTAGGGGTTCGAGTTGCATGCTGCACTGAGGTCGCTGCGCGTCCCGATCGCCTCGTCGAACGTGAAGACGAGTTGCTCCGGCGGCTCGGCGAGCACGGCCCCGTCCGCCGGTTGCGACTCGTCGAGGGCCTGCGCGCCGGCCGTCGACGGCGCCAGCAGCGAGACGACGGACGCGCCGAGCGAGACCATGAGGAAACGCAGCGTGCGGCCGGGAACACCGGTTCGGGAGGACACCAGCCCGCAAAGGTAGTTGGTGTGGCCCGTTCTCCGGCTCGTCGGCGGCACGTGCGGTGCCGCACCGGGGGCCGACCGGTGGCACTGGCCACGGGCGCGCACCCAGCTCGTAGGCTCGGCCTCGTGGCTACGCCGTCGCTCTACCGCCGCTATCGGCCGCGCCGTTTCGACGAGTTGAAGGGCCAGGACCACGTCGTGCGCGCCCTGCGCGACGCCGTCGCCGGGGGCCGTGAGGGCCAGGCCTACTTGTTCTCCGGGCCGCGCGGCACGGGCAAGACGACCTCGGCGCGCATCCTCGCCAAGGTGCTCAACTGCGAGCGCCCCGTCGACGGCGAGCCGTGCTGCGAGTGCGCGTCGTGCCTTGCTGTCGAGCGGGGCACCAGCTATGACGTGCACGAGCTGGACGCGGCGAGCAACAACGGCGTCGACTCGATGCGCGACCTCATCGAGAAGGCCTCTCTCGGCACGCCTGGCCGGCACAAGGTGTACATCCTCGACGAGGTTCACATGCTGACGAAGGGGGCCGAGGCGGCGCTCTTGAAGACGCTCGAGGAGCCCCCACCGCACGTCGTGTTCGTGCTCGCCACCACCGATCCGCAGAAGGTCAGCGACACCATCCGCAGCCGGACGCAGCACCTCCGCTTCCACCTCCTTGCGGCGGAGACGCTGGCCGAGCACGTCCGCTGGGTGGCCGCCGACGCCGGCCTGCAGCTCGACGACGCAGCCATCGCCGCGGCCATCGCCCAGGGCGCCGGCTCCGCCCGTGACACGCTGTCGGCGCTCGAGCTGATCGTCAACGCCGGCGGCGACGCCGGCGACGTGATCTCCTTCGACGAGTTCGTCGAGGCGATGATCGAACACGACCCTGGGCGGGCGTTGACGGCGATGGCCCAAGCCGTCGGCGCGGGCAATGACCCGCGCACGCTCGCCGAACAGTTCGTGCGGCACCTGCGCAACGGATTCCTCGCGCTGATGGCGCCCGACCTCGTGCAGTTGTCCCACCAGCAGGTCGACGAGCTGACGGCGCAGGCGCAGCGTCTCGGTCCGGCCGGCCTCGTCAGGGGTATCGAGCAGCTCGGCGCGATGCTCGTC
>JALZMG010000112.1 GCA_030858325.1 Actinomycetota bacterium
TCGGTCTTCAGGCTCTGCATGAACTGCGCCGGATCGGTGATCTCGGCCTGCCAGTCGATAATCCGGTTGAGCCAGTCGATGTCTGCGCCCGGCGAGCCGTCCTTGTAGGCCCAGTGCGCAGCGACGCCCCACTCCGCCCGCTGGTGCATCTCGCGCGTGCGGATCTGCACCTCGATCGACTTGCCGGACGGGCCGATGACCGTCGTATGCAAGCTCTGGTAGAGGTTGAACTTGGGCATCGCGATGTAGTCCTTGAACCGGCCGACGACCGGGCGCCAGCGGCCGTGGATCGAACCGAGCGCGGCGTAGCAGTCCTTCATCGAGTCGACGATGACGCGAATGGCCACGAGGTCGAAGATGTCGTCGAACTCCCGCCCCTTCACCACCATCTTCTCGTAGAGGCTCCAGAGGTGTTTGGGCCGGCCGGTGACTTCGGCGTCGATGCCCAATTCGGCCAGGCGGGCGCGCACTTCGGCCACGGCAGTCGCCAACCACACCTCGCGCTCGGGTGAACGGCTGCTGACGAGATGGTCCAGTTCGGCGAACCGCTTCGGGTGCAGCGCAGCGAACGACAGGTCCTCCAGCTGCTGGCGCATCTCCTGCATGCCGAGGCGGTGGGCGAGCGGGGCGTAGATGTCCAGCGTCTCCTGGGCGATGCGCTGCTGCTTCTCGTGCGGCATCGCGGCGATGGTGCGCATGTTGTGCAGGCGGTCGGCGAGCTTGATGACGAGCACGCGCAGGTCGCGGGCCATCGCCACGAGCATCTTGCGCATCGTCGCCGCCTGCTGCGCCTCACGCGAGTCGAAGCGGATGCGCTCCAGCTTCGTCACGCCGTCGACGATTGCCGCCACCTCGGCGCCGAAGCCGGTCTCCACGTCGACGAGCGTGATCTCGGTGTCCTCGACGGCGTCGTGCAGCAGCGCGGCGGCGACCGAGATCTCGTCGAGGCCGATGTCGGCGACGATGCGGGCCACCGCCAGCGGGTGGTTGATGTAGCTCTCGCCGCTCGAGCGCAGCTGGCTGCGATGGGCCTCGGCGGCGACCTGGTAGGCGCGACTGATCGTCGCCACGGGCGCCTTCGGGTGGCGGCGGCGGTAGCTCGACAGCAGCGGCGTCAGCTCGGCCGGGGTCGCCGCCTCGTGGTGGCGACGCCACGGCAGGACGCGATCGACGGTGCCCACCGCAGGCTCAGTACGTGACCAGCGCCTCGACGCGCCGGTCCCCCAAGGCGGCCCGGCCCCCGAGGGCCGTCAGCTCGATCAGGATGCCGAGGCCGACGATGCTCCCGCCGAGCGCCTCGACGAGGCGGCACGTCGCCGCCGCGGTTCCTCCCGTGGCCATGACGTCGTCGACGACGAGCACGCGCTCGTCGGGACGGATGGCGTCGCGGTGGATCTCCAGCTTGTCCCGCCCGTACTCCAGCGAGTACTCCTCGCGCACGACCGCCCACGGCAGCTTGCCGGCCTTGCGCACCGGGACGAAAGAGGCACCGAGCCGGTAGGCGACGGGCGCGGCGAGGATGAAGCCTCTGGCCTCGATGCCGACCACGCGATCGATCGGCTCGGCCTCGAAGGCCCCGGCCAGTTCGTCGATGACGCGTCGGAAAGCCGGCCCGTTCCCGAGCAGCGGCGTGATGTCCCGGAACGTGACACCCGGCTGCGGGTAGTCGGCGATGTTGCGCACGAGCGACGGGAGCCAGCGGTTGTCGGCGCCCGTCCCCGTCTGCACCGTCGGCACGGCCGCATCACCGCTCATGTCCTGAGGTTATCGACCACGCAGTCGCCGGAGGCGGCCTGGTGAGCCGCGCGCTTCTGGGCGCGGAGGTTCTCGATGATGGGAACGTCCGCGCCCAGATGCCTTCCTGAGCGCGTCGCCAACCGAGCGCAGGACCTAGCGGTGACCTAGCGGCGCTTCTTCTTGCGCGGCCTTGGGGGGTGGGTGAGCAGCTGCTGGGCCGGTGCCGACGGGGTGACGGAGCGCCGGGTAGCCGAGCGCGCGGCGGCCGCGTCGGCGCCGACGAACGCGATGTCGTTGTCGATGTCCGCGCCATCGCCAGACGTCGTCGTCGACGTGCCCGGTATGGCCCGGCCGGCACGGCGGCGGCCGCCGGGTGAGCGCACGGCACCGACGCCGCCGACGACGACGGCGCGCAGCGCGTCACCGGTCAGGTGCTCGGTCCGATCGGCCTTGCCCCGACCGCGCACACGGAAGTCGGCCGACCGCCCCTTCATCCACCCGAGCATCGGGGCGGCGACGAACAGCGACGAGTACGCACCGGTGAGCATCCCGACCAGGAGGGCGATGGCGAACTCGCGCAGCGTGATCTGGCCGAGCAACCCGGCGCCGATCAAGAGCAGCGCGACGACGGGCAGCGACGAGGCGATCGACGTGTTCAGCGAGCGCAGCAGCACCTGGTTCGTCGACACGTTGACGAGATCGGCCGCCGACAGCCCGGCCCCGACGATGCGTCGCTCGTTCTCCTTGATCTTGTCGAACACGACGATCGAGTCATACAGCGAGTAGCCGAGGATCGTCAGGAACGCGATCACCGTGGCCGGCGTGAGCTCGAAGCGGAACACCGAGTAGATGCCGACGCTGATGACGACGTCGTGGACCATCGCCGCCAAGGACGCAACGGCCATCTCCCACTCGAACCGCAACGAGATGTAGACAGCGATCAAGGCAAGGAAGACGGCGAGCGCCCAGATCGCCTGCTTCGTGATCTCCCAGCCCCACGTCGAGCTGACCGACGACACGCTGACATCGGACGTCTCCACACCCGCCGCCACGGCGAGGTCGGCCTGCACGTCGGAGCGCACCTCGGTCGGCTGATCGCCGACTTGGACCTTGATGATGTCCCCGCTGCTCGAGGAGCGTTCCTGGATCTTGGCGCTGTCGGCGCTGATCTGGTTGTCGTCGAGCACGCTGCGGGCGTCGTCGATCGTGAAGTTCTCCGCCGGCACATCCCAGGCCACGCCGCCCTCGAAGTCGATGCCCAGCCGCAGCCCCTGCGCCCACAACGACACGAGCGTGACGACGACGAGGAACAACGAGATGCCGTACCACCACCGCCGATGGCAAAAGAAGTCGAGCGCCGTCTGGCCGAGGAACAGCCGCCGCCGGCGCGACGTGGCGATCGGCACGATGTTGCCCGAGACCGTGCCGGAGGCCGACCCGGTCGGCGTCGTCAGCTCGTCGCTCGCCGTCATGCCACACCGCCGATCCGCTCGGAGGCGCGCGCCTCGAGGCCGAACGTGTTACGACGGTCCAGGCGCCCGGTGCCGGCGAGCAGGATCACGGCCGGGCGGGTGAAGAACCACAGCACGATGATGTCGCACACCGTCGTCACGCCGAGGTAGAGCGCGAACCCGCGCAC
>JALZMG010000125.1 GCA_030858325.1 Actinomycetota bacterium
CCGGCGATGGCGCGGCGCCGCCCGTCGATGTCGCCGCCGAGTGGGATCAGCTCGTGCGCCCCAGCCTGCGCGGGCTCGTGCGCGCACTGTTCACCCCCGTCGACGTGCTCGGTGGGACCGGCGCCACCGTCACCATGGCCGCGCCGAACACGACGCACCGGGACAAGTGCGAGCAACACCGTGACGCCGTCGAGCGGGCGTGGGCTGCCGCCGCCGGCCGGCAGGTAGCGATCGACCTCGTCGTCGGTGGCGGGGCGGACGAGGCGGCACTCGATCCGGCGTCGGCCGCGGCGCCGCCCGGAACACCCGTCGGCGCGTCATCTGTGCCCGCCGAGCACGAGTCGATCGACCTGGATGACCTCGTCGACGCAGCACCCGGTTCCCCGCCGGTGGCGACCACGCTCGATCGTCTCGCCGAGGCGTTTCCCGGGGCCGAGCTGATCGAGGCTCCGGCCGAGCGTCGCGGCGACCGGACCTGACGTGGCCAGCGCCTACTCGCCTCCGGTGCAGGTGCTCATCGACGAACTCGGCCGGTTGCCGGGCATCGGGCCGAAGTCGGCCCAGCGCATCGCCTTCCACCTGTTGAAGATCCCCGCCGACGACGTCGCCAAGCTGGCCGCGGCGATCACCGAGGCCAAGGCCAAGGTCCGCTTCTGCGCGCGGTGCTTCAACGTGACCGATGCAGAGCTGTGCTCGTTCTGCACGGACGAGCGGCGCGACGGGCGCGTCGTCTGTGTCGTCGAGGAGTCACGCGACATCGTCGCCGTCGAACGCACGGGCGAGTTCCACGGTCGCTATCACGTGCTGCTCGGGGCGATGAGCCCGCTCGAGGGCATCGGGCCCGAGGATCTGAAGATTCGCGAGCTGCTCGCACGGATCGAGCCAGAGGGCATCGAGGAGTTGATCCTGTGCACGAACCCGAACACCGAGGGCGAGGTCACGGCGATGTACCTCGCCCGTCAGCTGCGCCCACTCGGCCTGCGTGTGACGCGCCTGGCCAGCGGCTTGCCGGTCGGCGGTGACCTGGAGTATGCCGACGAGTTGACGCTCGGGAGGGCGCTCGAAGGTCGTCGCGAGGTGCCTGCCGAGTCGTGAACCGACGCCGCCCGAAATGCCTGAGGCATCACCCCGAGTCGGTAGCGGGCGGACGGGCCGACTCGAAAATGATGCCTCAGAACGAGGGAACCGGCGTACGGGAGGGAGTCCGACACCAGTTCCTGTATGTGTCAATTACGTTACGACGTGTCGTTGACAAAGTCAAGGACTCGCCGCACCGAGCGACTGTTTTCGTTCTACCCCACCGAGCCGGCGAGGCAAACCCACCGGGCGGAAATTCTCGTCGCCGTCGACGACCTCAGGCGGCGCGCACGACGAGTGCATCGCCCTGGCCGCCGCCGCCGCACAGCGCCGCCGCGCCGACGCCGCCGCCGCGCCGGCGGAGCTCGTGGAGAAGTGTCAGGGCCAGCCGGTTGCCGCTCATGCCGATCGGGTGGCCGAGCGCGATCGCCCCGCCGTTCACGTTGACGACGTCGTCACCGATTCCCAGCTCGGCCATCGATGCCAAGCCGACGGCGGCGAACGCTTCGTTGATCTCGAACAGGTCGATGTCGGCGAGGCGCAGGCCGCCGCGTTCGAGCGCCCGCTCGATGGCGCGGCTGGGCTGGTGCAGCAGTGAGGCCGAGTCCGGCCCGGCGACCATCCCGTAGGACACGAACTCACCGAGCGGCGCCACCCCACGCCGTTCGGCGACCGCCTTGGACATCATGACGATGGCGCTGGCGCCGTCGCTGAGCTGGCTGGCGTTGCCGGCCGTGATCGTCCCTTCGTTGTCGAACGCCGGGCGCAGGGCGCCGAGGCTGTCGGCCGTCGTGCCCGGCCGGACGCCCTCGTCGTGTTCGACGACGAGCGGCTCACCCTTGCGCTGGGGAATCGAAACGGCCGTGATCTCGTCGGCCAGGCGGCCGTCTTTGATCGCGTTGGCCGCCCGCTCGTGCGACGTGGCGGCCATCTCGTCCTGGGCCGAACGGCTGATGCCCCCCGCCGTGTAGCGCTCGGTGCCGAGCCCCATGAGGCAGGCGTCGAACGCGCACCACAGGCCGTCGGCGATGATCGCGTCGCGCAGCTCGGCGTTGCCGTAGCGGAACCCGCCCCGTGCACCGTCGGCGAGGTACGGGGCGTTGGTCATCGACTCCATGCCCGCGGCGACGACGACGTCCGCCTCGCCACTGGCGATCATCTGGTCGGCGAGGTAGATCGCGTTGAGCCCCGAGAGGCAGACCTTGTTGACGTTCACCGACGGCGTGCTCATCGGGACGCCCGCCTTGACGGCCGCCTGACGACTGGGCACCTGGCCCTGCCCGGCCATCAGCACCTGACCGACAACGACGTGGTCGACCTCATCGGGGGCGACGCCAGCGCGCTCCAGCGCGGCGGCGATGGCGATGCCCCCGAGGTCGGCGGCGGAGAGAGGGGCGAGCGCACCCGACAGCTTCCCGATCGGAGTGCGGGCGCCGGCGACGAGGTAGGAACCGGTCATGGGACAACGCTAGTCCGGCCCATCATCAGCCCGGCGAAGTCGCCGCCACCTTCCGTGCCAGACCCGGACCGGACTCGTTCCGTCCCAGCTCGAGACAGTACGCGCCCGATCCGGCTCTCGCCGTCCGCCAGTTCCGTCCTTACCCGTCGTGGCGCGGACTGCGTCGCGTCAACAGGACCAGCGCGGCTCCGAGGACGACGGCCGACAGCGCCGCCAAGCTTCCACCCGTCGAGCCGCGACCGGTCGGAGGCAGTGTTCCATCACCGGGTGGGGCCACGGTCGTCGTGCCGAGGCCAGGGATGGTCG
>JALZMG010000141.1 GCA_030858325.1 Actinomycetota bacterium
CTCGCCGTCATCGCGTTCCATTCGTCACCACTGCGTGACCCGATCAGCGCAAGTGCGTTGGGGATCTTCCACGTGACCCGGTTGAGCAGTTCGTCGGCTGGGCGGTCGGCCATGGGAGCACCATAGGTTCGGGCGGCGGCGGCGGCGGCGGGCGCCGTGTTCGGTACCGTTGGCCGGCGACCGAAGGGGTGACCATGGACGTGGAGCAGGCCGGCGGCGCGCTCGGCGCGTACGTGACGGGGATCGATCTGACGACCGAGTCCGACGCGGCGGCGGAGGCCCTGCAGTGCGTGCTCGACGAGCATCTCGTGGCGTTCCTTCCCGAACAGGACCTGTCGCTCGACGACCTGGAGCGACTGACCGACCAGCTCGGAGGCCGCGACGTGACGCCGTACGTCAAACCGCTCGAGGACCGCCCGTATGTGATCCGCGTGATCAAGGAGCGCGACGACAAGCTCAACTTCGCCAACGCCTGGCACACCGACCTGTCGTATCTGCCGGAGCCGCCGAACTACACGTTGCTGCACGCGTGGGAGACGCCGGCGTTCGGCGGTGACACGATCTGGGCCAACCAGCAGCAGGCGTACGCCACCTTGTCCGCAGGGTTGCGGGAGACGCTCGGCGGGCTGCGCGCCGAACACTCGGCGGGCATGGCGTATGGCACCGGTGGCCTGCTCGACTCCGTGAAGCAGTACACGTCGATGGCGATCGCGCCGTCGGCCGAGGCGTTCGCCACGCACGCGCACCCCGTCGTCACGCGCCATCCGCGCACCGGCCGACCGAGCCTGTTCGTCAACTCCGTGTACACGACGGCCATTGAGGGATGGACGCCGGCCGAGTCGGCGGGATTGCTCGGCCACCTGTACCGCCATTCGACCAGCGAGAACTTCACGTGCCGCCTGCGCTGGGCGAAGGGGATGCTGGCGATCTGGGACAACCGGGCGACGCAGCACTTCGCCGTCAACGACTACCCGGGGCAGCGCAGGGAGATGTTCCGCACGAGCGTCAAAGGCGCGCCGCCGGAGGCTTACTGACTGGCCGCCGCGACCGGCGCCGGGGCGACCGGATCGGGTGGTGGCGAACCAGGGTCGCGGCGAGAGCGGTCGCCGCGTATGCGCGTCACGCCGGCGGCGGCGACGATGCAGCTGACGACGGTCGAGGCGAACACGGCGGTCATGCACCCGGACCCGACGCCAACGACGACGCCCCACAGCAGGAACAGGTGCCACGGCGAGCTCTTGAAGCGGACGTTCTCAGCGGCCTTCTGGGCGCAGAGGCTCCCATCATCGACAACCTCCGCGCCCAGATCGCGGGTCGCGTGCCGAGCCGCCGGGCTGTGCGGGGTGTTCGCGGAGGAGGCGGTGGGCGAGGCGGCGGACTTCGGCGCGCACGGTGTCGGGCTCGATGACCTCGAACGGGAACGGGAGTGAGACGAGGTAGCGGGCGATCCAGTCTGGGTCGCCGCCGATGCGCACAACCGTGGTGGTGGCATCCGCCGGAGCGGGCTCGACGACACCGACGACGGGGCTGATGTGCCGGGCGGCGACCGCCGGCGGCATCGGCAGGCGAATCCTGGCCGCGGTGTCGTAGACGCCGACGGCGACACCCTCGGCGACGATGGCGGCGGCGTCGGGCGTCGGCCGTGGGGTCGAGCGTGAACCCGTCACCTGCGGTCCGCTGATGCGATCGACGCGGAACGTGCGCCACGCGTCGCGGTCGACGTCGAAGGCCACCAGGTACCAGCGGCTGCGCAGGGAGACCAGACGGTGCGGCTCGACGTGGCGGCGGCTGGCACGGTCGTCGCCCGTGCGATAGTCGAAGCGCATTCGCTCGCCCGCCCGTGACGCCTGCGCCAAGCTCATCAACACGGCCGGGTCCGTGACCGGGCCGCCCCAGGGGTCGGCGGCCGCGCCGATGTGCACCGTGACCTCGGCCAGGGTGTCCACGCGCTGGCGCAGGCCGGACGGCAGGACCTGGGCCAGTTTCGTCAGGGCGGCGATGGCCGGCTCGCCGAGCATCGGATCGGCTGACTGTGACAGCGCGCGCAGCGCGACGAACACGGCGACGGCCTCGTCGTCGTCCAGCAGGAGCGGCGGCAGCCGGCCGCCGGCGCCGAGCGCGTAGCCGCCGTAGCGGCCGGTCGTGCTCTCGATCGGATAGCCGAGGTCACGAAGTCGTG
>JALZMG010000171.1 GCA_030858325.1 Actinomycetota bacterium
ACACCGTCAGCTCACTCGCCTGTTCGGCGATCAGGGGGATCGACTGGATCCCGGAGGATCCGGTGCCGATGACGGCGACGCGCCGGCCGGAGAAGTCGACGCCCTCGTGCGGCCAGCGGCTGGTGAAGTAGACCTCACCGGCGAAGCGCGCGAATCCCTCGATGTCCGGCTCCTTGGGCACGGAGAGGCAACCGGTGGCCATCACGAAGTGCCGGCATGTCAGCGAGTGACCGTCGTCCAACGTGATCCGCCACCGCTGCGCGGCGGCGTCCCACTGCGCCGCTTGGACCCTGGTCTCGAAGCGGATGTCGCGACGCAGGTCGTACCGCTCGGTCACGAACTGCAGGTAGCGCAGGATCTCGGGTTGCGTGGCGTACTTCTCCGACCACGTCCACTCGTCTTCCAGTTCGGGGTCGAAGCTGTACGTGTAGAACACGGTGGACAACTAAAAAATAAAAAAAATGTAGCGGTTCCAGTACCACGTGCCGCCGACGTCGTCGGCCGACTCCACGACCACGGCCGACATCCCGAGCCCGCGCAGACGGTGGAGCATGTACAGCCCCGCAAACCCTGCGCCCACAACGACGACGTCGACGTCTGCGCCTGGCGACGCGTCGCTCTCGTCACTGCGGTTCGAGTTGGTCGCTGCCATGTGGCCATGCTGCCACTCGTCGCGCGGGCAACCGCCACCGAGCCCACCCGAGGGTTTCGTGCGGGCACGCCCCGCCGGAAACCCTCCGATGCAGGCAAACCCTCCGATGGGGTGGCAGCGTTGGCCGGAATGGTCGCCACGACACGAATTCCTGTGGCCGACGGCGTCGAGCTGGCCGCCGACTCGTTCGGCGACCCGGGCGGGAGGCCGGTCGTCCTGCTGCACGGTGGCGGGCAGACCCGTCACGCCTGGCACAACACGGCCGCCCAGCTCGGCGCCGCCGGCTGGCACGCCCTGTCCGTGGACCTGCGCGGGCACGGTGACAGCGACTGGTCGCCGGACGGTGACTACCGCTTCGAGCGCTTCTCCGCCGACGTCACGGCACTGGCCAGGCAACTCGACCGATCGCCGGCGCTCGTCGGCGCCTCACTCGGCGGCATCGCCAGCCTGCTGGCGATCGGCGAGTCACCGGAGCCGCTGGCCACGGCGCTCGTGCTCGTCGACGTGGCCCCGCACATCGAACCGGCAGGCGTCGAGCGCATCCGCGCGTTCATGCGCCAGGGTCTCGACGGGTTCGCCGACCTCGAAGCAGCCGCCGACGCCATCGCCACGTACAACCCGCACCGCCCCCGCCCGCGTGACCTCAGCGGCTTGACGAAGAACCTCCGCCAGCGCGACGACGGGCGCTGGTACTGGCACTGGGACCCGCGGTTCATGGCCCCCGACGACCCCGCCGATCGCGACGGCCGTGGCGGCATCGACGGCATTCCGCCCGCCCGCTATGTCACGCAGCAGCGACTGGAAGCGGCGGCCCGCAACCTCACCGTGCCGACGCTCCTCGTGCGTGGGCGCTCGAGCGACCTGCTCAGCGAGGAGGGCGCCCGCGAGATGCTCGAGCTCGTCCCGCAGGCGCGGATGGTCGACGTCGCCGGCCCCGGTCACATGGTGGCCGGCGACCGCAACGACCGGTTCAACACCGCGGTCATCGAGTTCCTCGGCGACGTCTGACCGCTCTTGCGCTCGTAGCCTTCCGGGGTGCAGACCCGCAGTGACCTCCGGAACGTGGCCATCGTCGCCCACGTCGACCACGGCAAGACGACGCTCGGCGACCAGATGCTGTGGCAGTCCGGCGCATTCCGTGCCAACCAGGACGTCAACGACCGGGTGATGGACTCGATGGACATCGAGCGGGAGAAGGGGATCACGATCCTCGCCAAGAACACCGCCGTCGACTACGACTCGGGCACGTCCGGCAAGGTCACGATCAACATCGTCGACACGCCGGGCCACGCCGACTTCGGTGGCGAGGTCGAGCGGGCGCTGTCGATGGTGGATGGCGTCCTGCTGCTCGTCGACGCCTCGGAAGGCCCGCTCCCGCAGACCCGTTTCGTGCTGCGCAAGACGCTGGAGGCGAAGCTGCCGGTGATCCTCGTCATCAACAAGGTCGACCGGCCAGATGCGCGCATCGCCGAGGTGGTCCACGACGTCGAGGAACTGTTCCTCGACCTCGACGCCGCATTGGACCAGCTCGACTTCCCGATCGTCTACTGCGTATCGCGCGAGGGCAAGGCGTCGATGGATCGCCCGTCCGACGGCGCCGGCCTCGCCGACGGCCTGACGCTGGCACCGCTGATGGACCTGCTGCTCGAGCGCATCCCCGCGCCGACCTACGACCCCGACATGCCGCTGCAGGCGCTCGTCACGAACCTCGACGCCTCGCCGTACGTCGGGCGCCTGGCGCTGTGCCGCGTCCGTTCGGGCACGTTGCGCAAGGGCCGGCCCGTCGCCTGGTGTCGCGCCGACGGCACGATCGAGCGGGCGCGCATCGCCGAGCTGTACATCACCGAGGCGCTCGATCGCGTGCCGGCCGACGAGGCCGGGCCGGGCGAGATCGTGGCGGTCGCCGGCATTCCCGAGATCACGATTGGCGAGACGCTGGCCGACCCGGACGATCCCCGCCCGCTGCCGGTCATCACCATCGACGAGCCGAGCCTGTCGATGACGGTCGGCATCAACACGTCGCCGCTGGCCGGTGACGAGGGCACGTCGATGACCGCCCGGCTCGTCAAGAACCGCCTCGATGCCGAACTCATCGGCAACGTTTCGATCCGCGTGCTGCCGACAGATCGGCCGGACACCTGGGAAGTGCAGGGCCGCGGCGAACTGCAACTCGCCGTGCTCGTGGAGATGATGCGCCGCGAGGGCTTCGAGCTGACCGTCGGCAAGCCGCAGGTGCTGACGCGCGAGATCGGCGGCGCCGTGCACGAGCCGGTCGACCGCCTGACCGTCGACGTGCCAGACGAGTTCATGGGCGTCATCACCCAGCTGCTGGCGCTGCGCAAGGGGCGGATGGAGCAGATCGTCAACCACGGGACGGGTTGGGTGCGCCTCGACTATCTCGTACCCGCCCGCGGCCTGAACGGCTTTCGCACCGAGCTGCTGACGGAGACCCGCGGAACGGCGTTGCTGCACCACGTCTTCGACCGCTGGGAACCGTGGGCCGGCGCCATCCGGGCGCGCACCCGCGGGTCGCTCGTCGCCGACCGCCGCGGCCCGACGACCGGCTACTCGCTGATGTCGCTGCAGGAGCGCGGTCAGCTGTTCGTCGGCCCGGGCACCGAGGTGTTCGAGGGGATGATCGTCGGCGAGAACGCCCGCGCCGACGACATGGACGTCAACCCGACGAAGGAGAAGAAGCTGACCAACGTGCGCTCGTCGACGGCCGACAGCTTCGAGAAGCTGATCCCGCCGCGGCCGATGTCATTGGAGCAGGCGCTCGAGTTCATCGCCGACGACGAGTGCGTCGAGGTCACGCCGCGATCCGTGCGGCTGCGCAAGGCCGTGCTCGATCAGACCGAGCGGGGGCGTTCCGCCAAGCGGGCGAAGTCGGGCGCACCGGCGTGAACCCGAGTGTTTCGTGAGGGGCGTGCCCTCGCCAAACACTCCGGCAGCCGGAAACACTCGCTTGAGCGCGTGGCGTCAGCTCTTGGTGATCGGGACCGTCACGCAGTCCGAACCGGCGCGCTGGCCGTCGGCACCCGGCGCCGGGCGGTGCAGCACGGCCTTGGCCGGGCGCACTGTGATCGTCGAGTCGAGGGCGGTGGCGGTTCCGTCGACCAGGAGGCTGTAGCCGCCAGGCTCCGGCGGTGGCCAGATGAACGTGACGTCGGGATGAGCGGCGACGTTGGCCTGGGAGTGCCTGCCCACGCCGCCGACGACCAGCCCGTCGTCGCCGAGCACCGGAGTCACGGCGAGGACGTGGGCCCGGCCCGTCTCGCCAACGGTCACCAGATAGGCGAAGCCGTAGTCACCAAGCGTCGCCGCCAACTCGTCGAGTTCAACCGTCGTGCTCATGCCGCAACGTTACGTCGCCGCGTCACGTGATTCTGCGGAGAGTTCTCCTCGCTGCGGTACCCCCAGGGTCAATGAGAATGTCGCCTGTCCGCGACGGAGCGCTCGCTTGGCGACGGCGTTCGGGACTCTCGGTACGCTGGCCGCCGCACATCCGACGGCCACCCGACCGGCGTGGCGCGGGGACAGGAGGGAACATCCATGGCCAACGTCCACCTGGGCGACACCGCCCCCGACTTCACGGCTGAGACCACGGAGGGCACGATCAACTTCCACGAGTGGCTCGGTGACTCGTGGGGCGTGCTGTTCAGTCATCCCAAGGACTTCACGCCGGTCTGCACCACCGAACTCGGGTACATGGCCAAGATCAAGCCGGAGTTCGACAAGCGCAACGTCAAGGTGATCGGGCTGTCCGTCGACTCGCTCGACCGCCACGAGAAGTGGGCAGACGACATCGAACAGACCCAGGGCACGGCGCCCAACTACCCGATCATCGGCGACTCCGACTTCGAGGTCTCCAAGCTCTACGACATGCTGCCGGCATCGACGTCTGGCGACTCCGGCCCGCGCACCCCGGCCGACAACCAGACGGTGCGCAACGTGTACGTCGTCGGTCCGGACAAGAAGCTGAAGCTGATCCTCGTCTATCCGATGACCACCGGGCGCAACTTCGACGAGGTCCTGCGCGTCATCGACTCGTTGCAGCTGACGGCGAAGCACCGCGTGGCGACGCCGGCCAACTGGAAGCAGGGCGAGGACGTCATCATCGCCGGCTCCGTCTCCGACGACGAGGCCAAGGAGATCTACCCGGACGGGTGGGAGGCGCCGCGGCCGTACATCCGCATCGTCCCCCAGCCGACTTCCTGATCCTCACAGCCAATTCTCCTCGACCCATGCCCGCACGGGCGGGGCAAGACGGGCGAGGTGGTCGGCCGGTCGGCGGCGGATCATCGTCGCGCTGATCGGCACCGTCGCGCGGGCGGCGTCGATCACGGCCGGCTCGGCACCCAGACGCCTGGCCAGCTCGGCGACATAGGGATCGCTCGAGCAGACCACGTGCGGACCGTCGTCGAACGGCCAATGCGCGCGGAACAACGCGATCCACCGATGCCAGAGTGCGTCGTCGTCGAAGTCCGTCGGCAGGTCGTGCACGACCTCGACGACGGTGACGTCGGGATGCAGATCGGCCAGCCACGCCGCACGAAGATGGCCCGGCACGGCGTCGGCGGCACCGCTGTTCACGAACACGGCCAAACGGCCGCACCGGCGGAACGACTCGACGATGAAGTGGGAGTGCCCGAGGTGCGGCGGGTCGAAGCGGCCGACGACCAGCCCGGTCGGCACTGTCGCGATCACGACACGGCGAGGTCGACGAGCGTCGGGGCCAGCAGCTCCTCGGCGAGCGCGGTCGCCGCCTCCGTCGACAGGTGCAGACCGTCCGGCCGGACGTCGGTCGATCGCTGTTCCACCCACGCCGCCACGTCGACGGTTGCCGCGACGTCGGCGTGTGCGGCGACCGTCGCCTCGATCGCCGCCCGCAGCACCGTCCAGCGCGCAGGGA
>JALZMG010000188.1 GCA_030858325.1 Actinomycetota bacterium
CCCTTCGTCGAGGAACACCGTCTGTGTCCAGAACTGACCTGAGAAGCCGGCCCCGTCCCGGGCTGTCGATCCGTCGGGCAGCGTGAAGGTGCCCAGGCCCCGTACGGACGGCTCGCCGATGATGCCCCAGAGGGTCCAGGACAGCGGGATGTAGTGGCAGTTCTCGGCGAACTGGCGGTTGACCTCCTCGGCGGCCTCCTGCGCCTCCGCCGGGTCGTCCGAGGAGCGGGCGGTGTCGAGCGCTTCGTCGATGGCGGGATTCGCCAGCCGGCCGAAGTTGAGCGACAGCTCGCCGTCCGGCCGCGCCCCGTTGGAGTGCCACCAGAAATATTGCTGATCGACCCCGACGCCGGCGTGCTGGCGCCAGAGGAAGGCCTGGAACTCGGGAGTGCCGAGGAGGGCCAGCGTGATGAACTGGTCCTGGGGGACCTGGAGGTCGCGCGCTTCGATGCCAGCTTCGTTCCACCATCCGAGCAGCAGCTCGGACACCTGGTCGTTGATCCGGTTCGGCGTGTGGCCGAACTCGAACGTGGCCTCCTGGCCGGTTTCCGACTCGTACTCCTCGATCAGTGCCGCCGCGCCCTCGAGATCTTGCTCCAGGGACAGGCCGTTGTCCTCGAGGTAGCCCTGCTGTCCGGGGGAGAAGAGGCCGTTGGCCGGCTCGAGGATTCCACCTCCGGTGGCGTCGATCAGCTCGACGCGATCGATGGCCATCGACATCGCGCAGCGCACGCGGGCGTCGGCCAGCGCGTTGTTCTTCGACTGGTCGATGAGGATGTACGTGGTTTCCGTGAGCTCGTCCTGCAGGTTGACACTGAACTCGTCGCCCAGATCCTGGAAGTCGGCGACGACCTGTGACGAGGATGTGGCGAAGATGTCGATCTCGCCGCTCTCCAAGGCCTGTTGCGCCGTCACCGGGTCCTCGATGACGCGGAACTCGATGCGATCGAGGTAGGGGAGCTGGTTGCCGCTCGAGTCCTGCATCCAGTAGTCCGGGTTCTTGTTGACGATGAGGCGATCACGGGGGGCGTAACTCTCGAAGATGAACGGCCCCGTGCCGACCGGTTGAGCGGCCAACGTCTCGTCCGTCTTCACAGCCTCGAGCCAAGTCGGCGAGGCGATCAGACCCCACTGACCGGCGAGATAGGCGGGGAAGTCGGGCCACGGAACGGGACTGTTGATGTCACCGTTCTTGCCGGTGAAGATCGTGAAGGCCATGTCGTCGACCTTCTCGATGTTGAGATCCATCATGGCCGGGTCCTCGGCGTTGGGGACCTTGGCCACGTCCGTCAGGGCCTTGGAGATGAGCAAGCCCGTGCCGGCCTGCTGAAGGTTGTAGATCACGGCGTCGGCATCGAGGGGGGTGCCGTCGTGGAACGTGATGTCAGGGCGCACGGTGATGGTCCACTCCGTGAAGTCGTCGTTCGGCTCGACCGACTCGGCCAGGAACGGATGGACCTCGAGGTCGTCGCCGTAGGTCACGAGGGGGTCGAAGAACGTGCGGGCCCGCTGCTGACAGTACGAGTCGCACTGCATCGCGACGGGCGTCCACGGGTTGGCCACCTCGGCCTCACCGGACACGACGAGCGTGCCGCCCATCACCGGCTCGACGGCGGGCGCCGTGCTGGCGGGGGCGTCGGTGTCGTCGGGGGCCGAGGTCCCGTCGGAGCCTGCGGTCCCGTCTGGGGCGTCGGTGCCGTCCGGCGCGTCGGTGCGGTCCGGCGCCTCAGTGCCGTCGCCGGGCGTCGTGATGGCCGCAATTCCACCGGTCTCTTCGGTGTCGCCGTCGCCGGCGACGGTCTCCTCGTCCTTCTTGTTCGAGCATGCTGCGGCGAGCAGCGCCAAGCCGACGAGCGCAGCGCCGAGTTGCCGGCGGCGATGTCTTGGACGTGTGTAGGTCGAAGCCACGATTGGGTCCCCCTTGGAGATCGCTACGTCTGAGGCTCTGCGCCGTCCGCCTGGTGACGCCCGTCACGAGCCGGGGCCGACATTAGCCAGACGCTCGCCAAGTGCAAGTCATGGAGCGAAGTCTCACGCGTGATACATCGCGAAGATGAAGGACGTCACGGTCAGGAGTTGAGAAACCGCGGCGGCGACGTCCTCAATCGCGTCGAGGGTGGTGAGCACGTCACGGTCACTCGGTCGGGCCGGCCGGTCGCCGAGCTCCGACCGGTCCGCCAGACCGGCCTCTCCCGTGAGGTGTTGATCGCCCGGCGGCGACATCTGCCCCCTCGTCGACCCGGCGCGGCTGCGAGCCGATGTCGACGACGTCATCGATCGGCGGCTGTGATCGCCACAGCGACGCGCGGGCTGCTCGACACGAGCACGCTGATCCTGCTCGGGCCGATCGCCGACCCGGCCACGCTGCCCGAGGAACCGTTGATCAGCGTCGTCACGCTTGCCGAGCTCTCGTCGATCCGCTGGTGGCGGTGTCCGTCTGACCGTGGTCCCCGTCCCTCATCCAGACGCGTAATCGCAACTACGGTCGCCAGGCATGGCCGCACGACGTAGCCCCCGATCACGCGCCGCGTTGCTGGAGCAGCTCAGGGTCACCGGCGCGCTCGATCTCGGCGATCACGCCTGCGACGAGACGTTCGGGTGGGACAAGGAGGCGGCCAAGGCTGAGCTCGTCGCCGAGCTGGCCGCCGTCGCCGAGCTGCAGAAGCGCCTCTTCGCCGAGGGCAGCCGCGCCGTGCTGGTGGTGCTGCAGGCGATGGACGCCGGCGGCAAAGACGGCGTGCTGCGCGAGGTGCTGACCGGGCTCAACCCGGCCGGTATCGACGTCAACAGCTTCGGCGTGCCCAGCGAGGAGGAACGGGCCCACGACTACCTGTGGCGCATCCACCACCACGCTCCCGCGCGCGGCCACATCGGCGTGTTCAACCGCAGCCACTACGAGGACGTGCTCGTCGTGCGCGTCAAGCAACTCGTACCGAGGGCCCGCTGGCGCAAGCGGTTCGAGCACATCAAGCGCTTCGAGCGGATGCTCGGCGACGAGGGCACGGCGATCGTCAAGATGTTCCTCCACCTGTCGAAGGAGGAACAGCGCGAGCGGATGCAGGACCGCATCGACAGCCCGGACGAGCGCTGGAAGTTTCGCGCAGGGGACCTCGAAGATCGAGCTCGGTGGGACGAGTTCATGGCCGCCTACTGCGAAGCGTTGGTCCGCACGTCGACCGCGGACGCGCCGTGGTTCGTCGTGCCCGCCGATCGCAAGTGGGTCCGCAACCTCGTCGTCGCGAAGATCCTCCGCGACGTGCTGGAGACGCTCGACCCCCAGTACCCGCAGGCCGAGGACGACGTGGAAGGCCTCGTCGTCGACTGACCGCTCGCCGACGGCGGCCAGTGCCGCCGGCGACGGAGCGAGCCCGTCACGGCTGACGCACGTCCGGGTCGCGAAAAGCTCTTGAAGGGGGCGGTGGCCCACGTGCGGCGACGCGACCCGGCGCCGCACTCCGTCGGGGCGGGATTCGTCCCAATCGGCAATCTGGGCGCGCAGAGTCTCACGGTGCGAGCCGGTGCGCGCGCAGATCGAGGATGGGCACGATTCACGCCCAGATCGAGTGACGCGATGGGTGCGAGCCCGGTGAAGCTTGCCCACCCGCTTCAAGAGTTCTTTGCCCTCTTGAACGCGCATCGCTGGAGGTCTTCGAATGACCTGACGCACGTCGCGACGGAGACGCAGCGCCGTCGTCGCCATGTGCCGCGCCGGGCCGTGGGGCAGACGCAGCGGTTGACAGTTCATACACTTCAGCGCGTGGGCCTGATCACACCGTTGTCGCTGGACGACGCACTCGACGCGCTCGGCGAGCACCCCGATGCGCTCGTGCTGGCCGGCGGGACGGACGTGATGGTCGACGTCAACGCGTCCCGGCACCGCCTGTCCGGGGAGGAGACCGTGGTTGCCGTCGCCCGGGTTGCCGAGCTGTGCAGCTGGTCGCACGACCCACGCGCAGCCTCGGTACGCATCGGTGCCGGCGTGACATACGGCGAGTTGGAGCGGGCGCCGCTGCGCGACCTGCTGCCGGCGCTGGCCCAGGCGGCGAGGACGGTGGGTTCGCCGCAGATCCGCAACGCGGCGACGATCGGCGGCAACCTGGCCACGTGCTCACCGGCCGGTGACGGGCTGCCCGTGCTCGCCGCACTCGGGGCGACCGTCGAGCTGCGTGGCGTCCAGGGGACCCGCGAGCTGGCGGTGACCGAGTTCATGACCGGCGTCAAGCAGACCGCGCTGGGCCCGGGCGAGTTGATCACGGCTGTCACCGTGCCCGTCCTCGACGGGTGGCAGGGATACGCCAAGGTCGGCGTGCGCAACGCCATGGTCATCGCCATCGCCAGCGCCTGCTTCGCCGTCGACATGCCGTCACGGCGGGTTCGCCTGGCGCTCGGTTCGGTGGCCCCGACCGTCGTGCGCGCCGCGGCGGCCGAGGCGTTCGGCGCAGAGGCGGTCGACTGGTCGACTGGAGCGGTCGCCGACGACGACGCTGCTCGCTTCGGCTTGCTGGCCGCCGAGGCGGCGAGCCCGATCGACGATCATCGAGCCAGCGCGGCGTACCGCCGCCATGCTGTCGCCGTCCTCGCCAGGCGCCTCCTGCGCCGCGCCTTCCCCCCGACCGCCACCACATCATGAACGAGCTGTACCGGCTGCACGTCAACGGCGCCGGGCACGACGTGCGCGACGCATGGCTCGGTGAGAGCTTGCTGTACGTGCTGCGCGAGCGGCTCGGCCTGCTCGGGGCGAAGGGCGCGTGCGAAGAGGGGGAGTGCGGTTCGTGCAGCGTCATGCTCGATGGTGAGCTGGTCTGCTCGTGCCTCGTGCTGGCAGCCGCGGCGGTCGACCGCCCGATCGTGACAGTCGAGGGGCTGGCCGAACCGGGCGTGCCGACGGACGTGCAGCGGGCGTTCGTCACCGCTGGCGCCGTGCAGTGCGGGTTCTGTACGCCGGGCCTGATCATGGCCGTGCACAGGCTGCTCGAACGGCACCCGCAGCCGACGGACAGCGAGATTCGCGAACAGCTGTCCGGCAACATCTGCCGCTGCACCGGTTACGGCCGGATCATCGCCGCCGTCGAGCAGGTCGCCCACGAACGCGCCGCCGCCAACCCATCCGAGGAGTTCGACGCGGCTCCGGTGCACGGAAACCCTCGGATGGGGGACCGGTGACGGCCACCGAGGCGACGACACGCGCGCCGGCCCGCGGCGGCATCGGGGACTCGCCGGTGCGGCCGGACGGGCTGGTCAAGGCGCAGGGCACGTTCGCGTTCGCCGCCGACGTGCCGATCGACGGCGCGCTGTGGGGCGCCACGTTGCGCTCACCGCACCCGCACGCGCGCATCGTCGACATCGACACATCGGCAGCGTGGGCGATGCCCGGCGTCTCCACCGTCATCACCGCCGAAGACGTACCCGGCGCCGCCACGTACGGCTTGATCGCCCGGGACCAGCCGGTATTCGGCGCCGACGTCGTGCGCTACGTCGGCGAGCCGGTCGCCGCCGTCGCCGCCGACCACCCGGAGACGTGCCGCCGGGCGCTCGACGCCATCACCGTCACCTACGACGTGCTGGCGCCGTTGCTCGACGCCGAGGTGGCCATCGCCGGCACGCACCCGTCGATCCACCCCGACGGCAACGTGTTGCGCCACCAGCGCATCGTGCGCGGCGACGTCGACGCCACCGGTCCCGTCGTCGTCGAGGGCACCTATGACATCGGCATGCAGGATCAGGCCTTCCTCGGCCTCGAGGCCGCTGTCGCCGTCCCCGATCCGGGTGCCGATGGTGTCGAGCTGCACGTCGCCACGCAGTGGCTGCACGAGGACCGCCGCCAGATCGCCGCCTGCCTCGGGCTGGCGCCGGAGCGCGTGCGCCTCGTGCTCGGCGGTGTCGGCGGCGCGTTCGGGGCGCGTGAGGACATCAGTCTGCAGGTGCACACGTGTCTGCTGGCGCTGCGTCTCGGCCGCCCGGTGCGCATGGCCTACTCGCGAGCGGAGAGCTTTCTCGGCCACGTCCACCGTCATCCGGCGCGCATCTGGATGCGCCACCACGCCACGGCCGACGGCGAGATCGTCAAGGTCGAGGCCCGCTTCGTGCTCGACGGTGGCGCCTACGCGTCGACATCGTCGGCCGTGCTGCTGAACGCGATCACCCACACGCAGGGTCCGTACCGCTGCGCCAACGCCGTCGTCGACGGATGGGCCGTGCGCACGAACCACCTGCCGTGCGGGGCGATGCGCGGGTTCGGGGTCGTTCAGGCCTGCTTCGCCCACGAAGGCCAGATGGACCGGCTCGCCGCGGCCTGCGGGCTCGACCCCGTGGACATTCGCCTGCGCAATGCCATGCGCACCGGTGACACGCTGATCACCGGGCAGGTCGTCGAGAGCGTCGCCCCCGTCGCCAGGTGCATCACTGAGACGGCTGCCCTGGCCATGCCCGACGAGCCGATCGGTGCCGCGCCAGGTCACGCCGGCATGGTCGATCCGCTGCGCCTGCCCGGCGGGTCCGGCTTGACGTGCGACATCGGCCACGTGCGGCGCGGCGTCGGGTGGGGCGTGTCGATGAAGAACCTCATGTACTCGGAGGGCTTCGACGACTACTCCACGGCGCGCTGCCGGCTGGCCGACGGCGTGGCCACGCTGAAGTTCGCCACGGCCGAGGTCGGCCAGGGCTTCGTGACGATCGCCCAGCAGATCGCGCGGACCGTGCTCGGCGTCGATCAGGTCGTACTCGAGCCGATCGACACGAACATCGGCTCGGCCGGCTCGACATCGGCGTCGCGCCAGACGTGGATGAGCGGGGGCGCCGTCGACGCCGCCTGCCGGGCCGCTCGCGAACGTCTCTTCGAGCACGTCGGCCGACGTCACGGTCTTGACCCGTTGCGTCTCGTCGTCGAGGGCGACGAGGTCGTCGACTCACTGGGAACGCTGCGCGTTCCGGTCCCCGAGGCCACGGCAGGAGTCGAGATCGACGAGACGGTCGAGTTCCGTCACCGTCCGACCGAGGAGCTGGACGCCGACGGTCAGGGTAACTGTCATACCGCGTTCGCGTTCGTGGCCCATCGCGCCGTCGTCGACGTCGACGCCGAACTGGGGCTGGTCAAGGTGATCCAGGTGGCCACGGCCCAAGACGTCGGCCGGGCCTTGAACCCGCTGTCCGTGCTCGGCCAGATCGAAGGCGGCATCTCCCAAGGCCTCGGGCTGGCCGTGATGGAGGAGATCGTGCAGGTCGACGGCGTCGTCCGCAACGCCAGCTTCACCGACTACCTGCTGCCGACGTTCCTCGACATGCCGCGCGTCGTGGCCACGTTGGTCGAGGAACCGGACCCACAGGCGCCGCTCGGGGCGAAGGGGGTCGGCGAGCCGCCGTGCATCTCGGTGACGCCGGCCATCGTCGCCGCCATCCGTGACGCGCTGGCCCAGTTCGACGCGGCTTCGGCCGACGTGACCCGGGTGCCCGTCCGGCCCGCCGACCTTGCCTTGGGGCCTTCGGTATAACACCGCTTCGTTAGCGTCGCGTCAGTGTCCCGCCCGAGCCCTCGCCAGCGCGCGGAGCTGCCTGATCGTGCATTCGCGCACGTCGACGCGAACGGTCGCCGACTGTTGCCGATCCACGATCCTGCCCACGTCCGCAACGCGCTCGCCCGCTTCCGGCAGGTGTCGTTCGGGGACGAGGCCGCCCGCGATCGCGCTCGCACGCGCCTGTTACGGGCGGCCAGGCGGTTCCGCATCGTGCCCGTCGGCTTCATCACCAGCGAGCTCCAGTCGGTGCGCCTGGACCGGGCGCCGCGTGCTCGCGCGCTGCCCGAAGGGTTCGTGACGATGATGATGACCGACATCGAGGGGTCGACGGCGCTCGTCCAGCGCCATGGGCACGACTATCGACAGCTACTCGACGACGTGTGCGCCGTGTTACGCCAGTACACCGCCGCCAGCGGCGGGTTCGAGATCGAGGCTCGAGCCGACGAGTTCTTCGCCGTGTTCGATGCGCCCCGGGCTGCTGTCGACGCCGCCGTCGCCGTGCAACGGGCGCTCGGCGCGCCCGGTCGGGCCGTTGCCGTGCGCGTGCGGATCGGGATCCACAGCGGGTACCCGACGTCGACGGGCACGAACTACATCGGACTCGACGTGAACACGACGTCACGGGTCTGCGCGGTCGGGCACGGCGGGCAGATCGTGGTGACGGCGAACGCGCGGGAGGGGGTGCAGGCGACGGACCGGTCGGGCCTGCGCTTCCGAGCCCTCGGGGCGCACCGCCTGCGTGGATTGCCGGAGGACGTCGTGCTGTTCCAGGTCGGCGCGGTTGGTCTGGCGACCCGCTTCCCGCCGCTGCGCGTCACGACCAGGGCCTGAAGGGGGCCCGGGCGGGGCTCACGTCGTGTGGACGATGAGCACGTTCCCGCCGCGCCGCGCACGACGTCGTTGGCGACGGAGTGAGCCTCCGGAAAACGCCGATCGCCCGGTGTGGTCATGACTGCGTCGTTTAGCGACTGTGTCGTTCTTCGGGGGTCCACGGGGGTCCACGTGGCGAAGCCCCCCGTGTGACGATATCCCCAGGCAATTCACATGTAATCGGGACTGACGATCCACAGGGTCGATCCGTCATGATCGCCGCCATGGTGCTCAACGCTCGCCAGCAACCCCGCCGGGTGCGCCGTCACGGGATCGTGCTCGAGCCTGCCGATCGCCGGGCACTGGAACGAGCCGGGTGGCGGACGACGCTGGAGTACCGGGAGAACCACGTCCGCGGGCGCGACGGGACACTGCTTGAAGTCGTGCCGGCGTGGACGGCGGAGGCCGAGCGTTTCGACGGCGGGCTGGCGTACGCCTCGGCCGTCGGCGCGACGATCGACGAGGCGTGGGCGCACGTGCGCGAGGAGATCGAGGCCGACCGAGCCCGTTCGACGACGCGTATCCGCCTGCTGCGCGCCTGACGCTGCCGGGGCTGCGCGAGATGCTTTCCGGTAGCGTCCAAACGATGGCGACGGAGCGACTGGCGACCCGCGAGATCATGACGTGGGAGCTGTTCGGCGAGGCGTCCCGGGACATCGCCCAGACCGTCGCCGACGACGGCTACGAGCCGGACATGATCCTGGCCATCGCCAGGGGCGGCCTGCTCATCGGCGGCGCGCTCGGCTACGCACTCTCGGTGAAGAACGTCTACACGATGAACGTCGAGTTCTACACGGGCGTCGACGAGCGCCTCGAGGTGCCACGCATCCTGCCGCCGGCGCCCGACTTCGTCGATCTCCACGACGCCCGCATCCTGATCGCCGACGACGTCGCCGACACGGGCCATACGTTGCGCAGCGTTCAGGCGTTCTGCGCCGGCAAGGTGGCCGAGGTCCGCACCGCTGTGCTGTACGAGAAGTCGCACTCCGTCGTCCGCTGTGACTACGTCTGGAGGCGCACCGACTTGTGGATCAACTTCCCGTGGAGCGACAAGCCCGCCGTCGCCAAGCGGGAGTGGGCCGTCCGCGACGCCTAGGCCTTCGAGTGTCAACCGCTGGGACGTCTCGACGTTCACTCCGGCGGCGCCCAACACTCCGATGGAGGATCAGGCGGGGGCGAGGGTGCGTTCGAGGCGGGACCGCAGCGTGGCCGGGGGGATCACGCCGAGCAGGCGGCCGTGGCGCCAGACGGTGACGATCGGGCGCAGCGGGTTGAGCTTCGGGAGCACGAGTGCCAGCTCGTCGTCGGGATCCGCCTGAGCGAGCCGGTTGAACGGCATCATCAGCGACGTCAGCATGACCCACGGGCGTTGCTCGGCGGGCACGGCCCACAGCTGCTCCTCCAGCACGAGCCCGCCCAGCTCGCCGTCGGATGCGCGCACGGCGACGGCGCCGGCGCCGCCGAGGCGTTGGCGCTGCCAGATCATCGAGTCGGCGTCCATGTCGGCGCCGGTCTCGGCGACGCCGAACCATGTCAGCTCACCGACTTTGACGCCGGCCAGTCGTTCGCCGACAGCGGCGACGCCGATCTCGGCCCGCGCGTTCACGGCAATGAACGCACCGGTGATGAGGATCCAGATGCCCGGTCGACCGTTGACGAGCATCGAGGCACCGAGGCCGATCAGGCCCCAGCCGATCACCCGGCCGGCCTGGCCGGCCTCGCGCATCGCCCGGTACCGGCTGCCGTGGCGCGCCCACCGGACGGCGCGCACGATGCGGCCACCGTCGAGCGGTGCGCCCGGGAGCAGGTTGAACACGCCGAGCACGCCGTTGACGAAGCCGATCCAGCCGAGCACCATGACCACGGTGTCGGGCCCGCCGGCGGCGCGCAGGGCGAGCGCAGCGCCGTACGTGACGGCACCGAGCGCCAGGCTGGCCAGTGGTCCGGCGGCGGCGATCCAGCCGTCGGCCTTCGGCGTCGCCGCTTCGCGATCGAGCCGGGCCATGCCCCCGAGCCCCCACAGCTCGAGGCTCGTGGTGCCGATCCCGAAACGCCTGGCGACGACGACATGGGCCGTCTCATGGATGAGGATCGAGGCGAAGAAGGCGACGACCCCGATGATGCCGACGAACGCACCGACGCCGTCGGCCAGGCTGAACGCCAGCAGGGCGGCCACGAGGACCGCGCTCCAATGGATCCGCAGCGCCGCGCCGGCGATCCGGCCAAGGGAGATCGATCCGGTGAGCATCTCGTTCTTCGCACAGGCTACCGGTCGTTGTGCGCGCGGCGGATGCGGCCGGCGGCCAGCACGACCGTGGCGCAGTTGCGCCCACTGGCGCCCCAGATGCCGGCCCCCGGGAACGTCGCCGCGCCGGTCAGGTAGAGGCCAGGAACGGCCGTCTCATAGCGCGTCAGTTCCGGATCGCGGTTGCGCAGCGCGGCCAGCGGACCGCCGGCGAAGCTCGTGGCGTGTCCGTTGGGCAGGTGGAACTCGCGCTCGTACACGTCGGGCGTGACGGCCCGCCACTCGACGATCGAGTCGAGGAAGCCCGGCTCCATCCCCGCGGCCACCAGATCCAGCCAGCGCTGCGGCTCCGTCGAGCCGGACCAGCCGCCGGTCAGGCGATACGGCGTCAGCAGGACCTCGAGACTGAAGACGTGGCGGCCGGCCGGGGCGACGGACGGGTCGCCGATCGACGGCACGTTCATCAGCAGTGCGGGCCGTTCCAGCACCTCGCCGCGCGGCAACAATTCGGCGGCCAGGTGCATCTGGTCCACCGTGGGCGCGACGATCGTCGTCGGGCCGAGATCGTGTGGGCTGTCGCGCCATCGCGGCACGGTGGAGACGACGGCGTCGATCTTCGACTCGTAGCCGTCGCCGGGCTGCTTGGCCCGCCATCGCGAAACGAGACGTTCCGCGCCGGCGGGCGGCGAGCGCAGCCAGTGCACGAACGTGCGCCGGGGATCGCACGCCGACACGACGATCGGTGCCGTGACGGTGCTGCCATCGGCCAGCTCGACGCCCACGACGCGGTCGGCGTGGCACACGATCGCGCCGACCGCGCTGGATGTGCGCAGCTCGCCGCCGTGATGGGCGAACGCGGCCAGCAGCGCCTCGGTCAGTGCGCCGGAACCTCCCGCCGGGCGGCCGAGCCGGCCGACATGGCGCAGCGCGTAGGTCAACGCGCCGAGACCGGTGCGCGGAGCACGCGGGCTGACGCCCCACACCATCGGACCGCTGACGAGCCCTGGGCCGACGACCGCCGGATGGGTGAGGTACTCACCCAGCACGTCGGCGGCGCGGCGCCGGCTCCAGCGTATGATCCTCGCCGTGCCGGCCAGCCCCCTGCGCAGCGCGACGCGGGTCAGGCCGGCGGCCGTCGGCGGCTCCTGTGCCGCGTCCAGGATCATCCGCGCCGCCGGCAGTGCCGCCCGCAGGTAACGGCGGTACCCGTCGACCTGACCCGGATGCGTCCGTGCCAGCTCGTCGAGCGTGCGCTCGGTGTCGTGGTACTGCGCCCACGCCGGGCCGCTGGACCAGGCGGTGGCGATCTGTGCCGGCTCGACGTCGAGGTAGCGCAGCCCGAAGCGGGCCAGGTCGAGGTCCTCGATCACCGGCGTCGTGCGGAACGTCAGGTGGTCGCAGTTGCAGACGTTGACCGTCGCCCCGGCGAACGGCTCGCTGGCGGCCGTCCCACCGACTCCGGCGCGCGCCTCGAGCAGTAGCGTCCTGCGCCCGGCGCGGGCGAGGTAGGCGGCGGTGACGAGCCCGTTGTGGCCCGCCCCGACGACGACGCAGTCATAGTCGGGCACGCTTCCCACGGCGCCATCATGGACGGAAGTAGCGTCTGGCGCCGTGACCCGCGCGCCGGCCCACCTCGAGGCGCCGGAGTTCCGGCGGTGACGGCGCTGGCGGACCTGCGTGTCGACGGCGCGCGGTTGTGGGCGCGGCTCGTCGAGCTCGGCGAGATCGGGGCGATCGAGGGCCCGCACGGTGAGCTGGGATGCGCGCGCTTGGCGCTGACCGATGCCGACCGTGCCGGCCGTGACCTCGTCGTCGGCTGGATGGAGGACCTCGGCCTGACGGTGACCGTCGACGCCATCGGCAACGTCGTCGCCACGAGGCCCGGTACGGATCCCGACGCGGCGCCCGTGATGACTGGCTCGCACGTCGACACCGTGGCGACGGGGGGCCGCTTCGACGGAAACCTCGGCGTGCTCGCCGGCCTCGAAGTCGTCGAGACGTTGGCGCAGCGCGACATCGACACGGTTCGCCCGATCGCCGTCGCCTTCTTCACCGACGAGGAGGGGGCCCGCTTCGCCCCGGACATGCTCGGCAGCCTCGTCTACGTCGGCGGGCTGGCGCTGGAGGAGGCGCTCGACATCGGCGCCGTCGACGACGGGGCGCGGCTCGGCGACGAGCTGGAGCGGATCGGCTACGCCGGGCCGCTGCCGTGCCCGGTGGCGGCCGCACCACATGCCTACGTCGAACTGCACATCGAGCAGGGGCCGATTCTCGAGGACGAGGGCGTGACGATCGGCGTCGTCGAGAGCGTGCAGGGCATCTCGTGGACCGAGCTGACGATCGAGGGCCGTTCCGCGCATGCCGGGACGACGCCGATGCGCCTGCGCCGCGACGCCGGCTTCGTCGCCGCGGCGATCGCTGTCTTCGCTCGCCGCCTGGCGCTCGAGCTCGACGGTGCCCAGGTGGCCACCGTCGGCCGCATGGAGGTGCGTCCCGACCTCGTCAACGTCGTCGCCAACCGGGCCGTCGTCACGGTCGACCTGCGCAACACCGACGACGAGATCCTCGTCGAGGCCGAACGCCGATTGGCTGCGGAGGTCGCCCGCCTCGCCGCCGCCGAGGAGGTCACCGTCACGACGCGCACGCTGGCCCGCTTCGCCCCCGTCGAGTTCGATGCAGCGACGGTCGACCTGGTCGAGGCCACGGCGCAGCGGCTCGGCCACTCGACGCGACGGATGCCGAGCGGCGCCGGCCACGACGCGCAGATGCTCGCCCGCATCTGCCCAGCGGCGATGATCTTCACGCCCAGCGTCGGCGGCCTGTCGCACAACATCGGCGAGCACACCCACCCCGCCGACATCACCGCCGGGGCCGACGTGCTGCTGCACGCCCTGCTCGCGCTCGCCCAACCCGCCGTCTGAGCCGAACTGTCCTTTCGGACCGGCCCGATCGGGCCGGCCGGAAAGGACAGTTCGGGGTTTTTCAGCGGGGGACGGGCTTGCCGCGGTGCCAGACCTTGCGGTCCTCCGGGCCGAAGGCGATGGCCTGGCGGAGAGAGTCGGCGCGCACGGCGAGGAGGTCGGCCGGTACACCCGGTGTGATCGCCAGCGGCTCCCGGCCAACGGCGCGGCGGGCGGCGTCGGTGACCATCGACCAGGCGACGGCGGGGGAGACGTGGGTCGTCATCGTCAGGAGCGCCGCTGTCTCCAGCGGGCAGGCCCGTCCGAACGGGTTGAACGGGTCCTGCAGGTTGTCGGCGCCGGCGGCCACGTTGACGCCTGCCGCGCGGAGCGCGCCCACGGCCGTGATGCCGCGCGGCATGGCCCGCTGATGATCACGGCCCTGCAGGTAGAGGTTCGTCGCCGGCAGCGCGACGACGGAGATACAGGCCGCGGCGACGGCCGCGGCGACCGCCCGCTGACGAGCAAGCGGCTGCACGCCGAGGCTGACGCAATGGCTGGCCGTGACGGGGTGGGCGAAGCCGGTCGTCGTGACCAGCTCGGCCAGTTCGGCCAAGCCGAGCACGGACGCGTCGAGCGTCTCGTCGGTGTGCAGGTCGATGCCGACGCCACGTGTCGCGGCGACGTCCAGCAGCACCTCGGTCGCCGCGCGCGTCCCCGCCTCCTCCAGGTGCGGGCAGCCGCCGACGAGGTCGGCGCCGGCGTCCAGCGCGGCGAGCAACAGCTCGACCTGCGCCGCCCCCTCGGCACCGACGACCGGCCAGCCGCACAACGCCACCACCTCGACGTCGATCACGTCGGCGACGAGCGCCTTCAGCCGGACGAGTGCCTCGACGCTGGTCAGCCCGTTCTCGACCGTCGTGTCGGCATGGCTGCGCACGACGCCGACGCCGTTGGCCGCCAGCAGGCGGGCGGCGCGCCGCGCCCGCTCCAGCGTCTCGTCAACGTGCAACTGGTCGCGCGCCGCCCGCATCGCCTCGATGGCGCCGAGCAGGTCACCCGTTTCGTTCGTCACGATGTCGG
This sequence comes from Actinomycetota bacterium, assembly GCA_030858325.1. GTDB lineage: Bacteria > Actinomycetota > Acidimicrobiia > Acidimicrobiales > Ilumatobacteraceae > JALZMG01. The sequence goes on from JALZMG010000188.1 coordinate 14,610, forward strand.
CGAGGAACGCCTTGTCG
>JALZMG010000232.1 GCA_030858325.1 Actinomycetota bacterium
GGCCTTGGCTGGGTCGTGGCCTGGAGCAAGTCATCGTTCGCCGGCCGCGCCGCCTTGGCCGCCGAACGCGAGCGCGGCGTCGCCCGTCACCTCGTCGGCATCGCCACACAGGGGCGGCGCCCCGCGCGTGCCGGCTGTGCCGTGCTCGTCGACGGGATGCCGGTCGGCGAGATCACGAGCGGCAACTTCTCGCCAGTCCTCGGCCACGGCATCGCGCTGGCCTTCGTCCCACCGACCGTCGACGAGGGCGCCGCCGTCTCCGTCGACGTGCGCGGCCACGCCCTCGCCGGCGCCGTCGTGGCGACGCCGTTCTTCCGGCGCTGAACACCGGCGCGGCAGTCACCGAAGACGCCGACTCATCGGAGGTTTTCCTGCGGCCCGTCCCCGCGGGAAAACCCCCGCTGGACTGAAACCTCGGATGGGGTTCGAGCGGGTGGGGTGTCCGCTCAGGTCAGTCAGCGAAGACGTCGCGGCTGAGCTGCAGGAAGAACGTGTGGTCGTGACCTTTATTGACGTCCTCGGCGTTGTACTTCGCACTCGTCGGTGATCCGTCGGGAAGGTGCTCCTCGGAGTAGATCGCACCGACCGGGCAGACGTCTGGTTGGTAGCAGGCCGTGCACGACGTGCATTCGTCCAGGTTCACGTACAGCACCGTGTCCCCGAAGATCGCGATCGCGCCCGGGTTCGGGTTGTGGATCGTCTCCCGCTCCCCGCTGCCCGCCTCGACCTCGGAGAACAGCACGTTGAGCTGAGCATCGAACTCGTAGATGCACTGCACCGGACACACGTCGACACAGGCCCTGTCCTTGACGTCGATGCAGGCCTCGGTGATGATCGCCAGTCCGGCCATGGTGGACCTCCTCCGTCGTCGCTGTCGTTCGCTGTCGTCGGTTGGCGCCCGCTACGCCGTCGTCGACGTCGCCGCGGCGATATTCTTCCTCGGCGCCGCCCGCTTCGTCGCCTTGCTCTTCGTGGCCGTCGCTCGCTTCGCCGGTGCCGACTTCTTGGCCGGCGATCGTCTGGTTGGCGTCGACTTCTTCGACGCCGTCGGTGTCGAGCGAGGCGGGTTGGAGGCTGTGGCCGGGTCGTCGGTGGTGATCGGCGGTGGCGGCGCTGCCGGTGCCGCTGCGGGACGAGCGGGGAATCCCGGGATGCGCAGGCCGAACAGTCCGCCGGCCTGCTCGGCGAGTTGGCCGAGCGGCGACATCCGCCGCGCCAAGTCGTTGATGACCTCCATGAACGTGCCGAGATCGCGTGGCAGCGCGGCGAGGACGGGCGAGTTGAGCGTGTCGGCGAGCCGCGTCAAGCCGGGGATGACCTGATCGATCGGCACGGCCAGGCGGTTCGACAGCTCGTCGGCCAGCGCCACCGTGCGCGTGATCTGCGGAAGGATCGCCCGCACCGGCTCCTCGAAATCGTTGAGCAGGCGGTTGACCCGCGCCGCCGTCTCGTTGAGGTTCTCCATCGTCGCGTTGAAGTTCTCCAGCCCGCGCATCACGTCGTCGGCGCCCTTGCGCAGCTGCTCGAACGAGCGGATGACGGCAGCGATGGGGCCGGCGACGAGTGAGATCACCTCCGCGAAGGGCTCCGATCGCCCGGAGCTGATGTCAGCCATCCCGCGAACCTAGTGCCACGACGCCGGATCAGAGGTTGCGGCGCAGGAGCGAGTGGACCCGTTCCCAGTGCAGTTCGGATGCCACCCGGTCGTAGCGCGGGCCGGCCGGCGCGAATCCGTGGACCGCGTCGGTGATCACGTCGATCGTGTAGCGGACGCCAGCCTCGTCGAGCGCCTGGCGCATCACCGGAATGGTGTTGGCCGGTGCCGTGTCGTCGCCGTCGACCCAGGCGAAGTAGATCTCGGCGCGCACCGGCGACAAGCCGAGATGCGGCGAGTCGTCACCGTCACGGACCAGCCAGGCGCCGTGGATTGACGCCGCCGCAGTCACGCGCTCAGGCATCGCTCTGGCGAGGGAGATGGCCAGACCACCGCTCATGCAGAAGCCGACTGCACCGATCGCGCCCGAGCGGGCGGCGCCGTCCTCGGCGGCGACGGCGAGCAGCGCCTCGGCGTCGCCGACGATGTTCGTCGGCGTCACCGACGCCATCAGCTCGCGCCGGGCGTGCATGTCCTCGTCGCTCGCCCCGAACTCCCGGAACGGTCCCCCGCGGTAGAACAGGTACGGCAGCATCACGTAATAGCCAGCCGTTGCCAGCCGTGCCGCCATGTCCTTGAGCGCCGGGCGGATGCTCGGGGCATCCATCAGGTACATCACGACGGGGTGAGGCCCGCCGTGTTCGGGGTGGAAGACGAACGTCGGCATCGCGCCCTCGGCGGTCGTCACCTCGATTCGGCGCTCGATCATCGGTCGAGTCTGGCAGACACGGCCGGGCTCACTCGTGGAGCGACGTGGCGTACGCCTCCAACGGTTCGCACGAGCACACGAGTTGGCGATCACCGGCCGCCGCATCGACGCGGGACACGGGCGGAAAGTACTTGGCCCGGCGGACCGCCGGCAGGGGATAGGCCCCGAGCTCACGGGAGTACGGACGATCCCACGGGCCGAGCAGGTCCTCCGCCGTGTGCGGAGCCATGCGCAGCGGGCTTGTCGCCAGCGGCCACTCGCCGTCGGCGACGCGATCGATCTCGCCGCGGATGGCGATCATTGCGTCGCAGAAGCGGTCCAGCTCGGCCAAGGGCTCGCTCTCGGTCGGCTCGATCATCAATGTGCCCGGCACCGGGAAGCTCGTCGTCGGCGCATGGAAGCCGTAGTCGGAGAGGCGCTTGGCGACGTCGTCGACGGTGACACCGGTGGCCCTGGTGATCGCCCGCAGGTCGACGATGCACTCGTGGGCGACGCGGCCGGTCCGCCCCGTGTACAGCACGGGGTAGTGCGCGTCGAGACGGGTGGCGATGTAGTTGGCCGAGCAGATGGCGACGGCGGTGGCCCTGGCCAGGCCGGCCGGGCCCATGAGGGCGATGAACGCCCATGGGATCGGCAGGATCCCGGCGGACCCGAACGGGGCCGCGGCGACCGGTCCGACGGACTCGGCTGAGCCGTCGTCGAGCCCGAGCGGATGACCCGGCAGGAACGGGGCCAGGTGGGCGCGCACGCCGATCGGCCCGACGCCCGGCCCTCCACCGCCGTGGGGGATGCAGAACGTCTTGTGGAGGTTGAGGTGGCTGACGTCGGCGCCGAAGTGTCCGGGGCGGGCCACGCCGACGAGTGCGTTGAGGTTGGCGCCGTCGACGTACACCTGGCCGCCGGCGTCGTGCACGGCGGCGCAGATGTCGCCGATGTGCTCCTCGAACACGCCGTGCGTCGACGGATAGGTGACCATGATCGCCGCCAGCCGGTTGCCGGCCTGCTCCAGCTGCGCGGCCAGGTCGTCGTCGTCGATGTTGCCCTCGGCGTCGGTGGCGACGATGACGACGTCGAGCCCGGCCATCACCGCGCTGGCCGCGTTCGTGCCGTGGGCGCTGGACGGGATCAGGCACACCATCCGCTGCGCGTCCCCGCGCGAGCGGTGATAGGCGCGGATCGCCAGGAGCCCGGCGAACTCACCCTGGCTGCCGGCGTTGGGCTGCATGCTGACCGCGTCGTAGCCGGTGATCTCGGCCAACCACCGCTCCAGGTCGTCGATCATCCGGCGCAGGCCGGCGCTGTCGTCGTCGGGCGCGAACGGGTGCAGCGCGGCGAACTCCGGCCACGTGATCGGCACCATCTCCGTCGTGCCGTTCAGCTTCATCGTGCACGACCCGAGCGGGATCATCGTGCGGTCGAGCGCCAGGTCGCGGTCGGCGAGGCGGCGCAGGTAGCGCAGCATCTCGTGCTCGCTGTGGGAGGTGTTGAACACGGCCTGGGTCAGGAACTCGTCGTGACGACGGGCGGCTGGCGCCAACCCGTCCGGCGCGGCGTCCAGTTCGTCGACCGACGGGACGGCGACGCCGAACGCCTTGAGCACGGCGTGCACCGTCTCCACTGTCGACGTCTCGTCGAGGGTGAACGAGATCGTCGAGTCGTCGACGCGGCGGAGGTCGAAGCCGGCTGCGCGGGCCGAGCCCAACACCGCCTCGGCGTCGATGTCGTCGACGGTGACCGTGTCGAACCACGTGTCGTGGCGGACCACCGCACCGCCTCGACGGAGCGCGGCGACCGTGGCCGACGTCAGCCGGTGGACCCGCTCGGCGATCCGGCGGAGCCCGTCGGGGCCGTGGTAGGCGGCGTAGAAGCCGGCGACGTTGGCGAGGAGCACCTGCGCCGTGCAGATGTTCGACGTCGCCTTCTCCCGCCGGATGTGCTGCTCTCGGGTCTGCAGGGCCAGCCGCAGCGCCGGGCGGCCGGCGGTGTCGGTGCTCACGCCGACGAGCCGGCCGGGCAGCGCCCGCGCGTGGCGTTCGTGGACGGCGATGAACGCGGCGTGCGGTCCGCCGAAGCCCATCGGCACCCCGAAGCGCTGCGCCGAGCCGACGGCGATGTCCGCGCCGAGCTGGCCGGGCGGCGTGGCCAGGACACACGCCAGCACGTCAGTGGCGACGACGGCAAGCCCACCCGCTTCCTGCACTCGAGCGATGGCCGCCGACCAGTCGACGACGGCGCCGCTCGACGTCGGCAGGCTGAACAGCGCGCCGAAAAACACGCCGTCGAGCGCGTCGAAGTCGGCGACGACGACCAGGTCGATGCCGACCGGCTCGGCGCGCGTGCGCAGCACGGCGATGGTCTGCGGATGCGTGTCGTGGTGGACGACGAACCGATTCGACCCCGTCCGCGACAGGCGCCGGGCCATGGCCATCGCCTCGGCGGCGGCCGTCGCCTCGTCGAGCAGCGAGGCGTTGGCGACGGGGAGACCGGTCAGCTCGCTGACCATCGTCTGGAAGTTGAGCAGCGCCTCAAGCCGGCCCTGGCTGATCTCCGCCTGGTACGGCGTGTAGGCGGTGTACCAGGCCGGGTTCTCCAGCACGTTGCGCTGGATCACGGCCGGCGTGTACGTGCCGGTGTAGCCCATCCCGATGAGGCTGGTGCGGGCGCGGTTCTCGGCGGCCAGCCGACGCATCGCCGCCAGCACGTCGGGTTCGCTGCACGCGGCGGGCAGCGCCAGCGGGTCACGGAGACGGATCGATTCCGGCACCGTGTCGTCGAGCAGCGCGTCGAGCGAGGTAGCGCCGATGGTCTCCAGCATGTGCTCGATCTCGGCCGGCGAGGGGCCGATGTGGCGGGCGACGAAGTCGTCGTCGCCTGCGAGTTGGGCCAGGGGAGTGGGCATATCGCCTCCGGTGCGCGTCGGGAATCGTTCCCCCGCTGTCATCGGCACCTGAGAGATTCACCCGGCACGGGCCGGGCTTTCCCCGTCGGCGAGCCCGCCACCCGCAGGTGCCGTGCTGCTTTCCAGCGTTTGCCTCACCCGTCCGGTCCGGTCGCCTGAGAGATTCCGGGGTGGTTGCTCCTTCGGCGCCGACGTCAATGGCGATGTTGCCAGTGACGCCGACTCTCCCGGACGGGATCGTCAGCGCCGCTCACGATAGCCCGGCGGCCGCGAGAGCCGGCGGATCCGGGTGGCGCACGACGAGGATCAACCTGGAGACGCCGGCGGCGTCCATCGACTGCCGCTCCGGATGGGACGGGTCGAGTAACCCCTCGTCCCAGACGGCATAGGTCGAGGCGACGAGGTCGGCCAGCCCGTCGGCGGAGTCCGCGCGTTGCGCCCGCGCCGCGTCCAACAGCTCGAACCGGCGGGGATCGGCCCACGCCACGTTGATGCCGTCGGCACAGCGCCCGGCGATCCTGGCCAACCCCAGGCTGCGAACGCCGACGTGCAGTTGCGGCGGGGGAGCGGGCAGCGGGAACGTGGCCAGCGATTCGTCGCGGTCGGCGGACCACACGCTCCTGCAGACGGCGATCACGCGTTCGACTCGGGCGTGCCGCCGGGGGAGCAGCGGCTCGACCTCTTGGCCGGTCGCCCGCATCTCCGCCGACCACGGACTGCTCGGTGACGAACCGGCGCCGAGCCCGATTAGTACCGGGCGGCCGGCGATGGCCTGGGCCGTGGCGCCACCGACGGCGACGATCGCCGGTTGGCGGTTGTACACGTTGAGCACGAGCGTGCCGAGCGTGATCCGCTCCGTCGAGGCGGCCAGCGCGCCGAGCAGCGTGAACGCCTCGAGCATCGATGTTCCGTTGACGCTGCTGCCGGCGAGGTGGTCGAAGACCCACAGCCCACCGAAGCCGGCCGACTCGGCGGCGACTGCTGCGTCACGCAGGACGGGCCACGGTGTCGTGGCCGCGTTGAACTGGAGGTCGACGAGCACGCCGACCAACGCTACGTGCGCTCAGCAGGCGCCGAACGCCTTCACGATCGGGTACGGGTTGACGGCAGATCCGCCGCCCGGGTGGACCTCGAGGTGCAGGTGCGGCGTGCCACTGTTGCCGGTGCTGCCGACGTAGCCGACGAGCTGACCGGCCGTGACCTGGGCACCGACGTTGATGCCCGGAGCGAACGCCGACAGGTGGGCGTAGAAGAAGTACGTACCGTCCGGGCGGGCGATCTTCAGCCCGTTGCCCGACAGCGAGCCCGGGCTGTCGATGTAGATCTGCGAAATCCGCCCGGTCGTCACGGCGTAGAGCTCCTGGCCCTGGCGGGCGATGATGTCGACGCCGAGGTGGACGCGGCCGTTCCCGCGAGGTGCGCCCCAGCTGTCGCCGTAGTAGCACGGTGCCTGCACCGGCTTGGCCTGGATCTGGACGCTCGGCGCGGCAGGGGGCGCGGGCAACGGCATCGGCGAGAGGCCGAGCGCGGCGGCGGTGGCGCTGTCCACCTTGCCGGTCGCCGGGAGACCGCGCGCCCGCTGGAACGTGATGATCGCGCCGGCGGTGCCCGAGCCGAAGTTCCCGTCGGCGCCGCCGGGCAGTGCGATTCCTGCGTTCATCAGCGCCTGCTGCAGCGCGACGACGCGCGCGCCGCGCTCGTCGTAGCGAGCGAATCCGTCCGCCGTCGAGCCGCTGCTGTCCGGTACGGTCGGATCCGCGCCGTTGAGGCCGAGCAGGCGGGCGGTGGCGGCGTCGACGACGCCACTGCCGGGGATGCCGTTAGAACGCTGGACGAGCATGAGCACGCTCTGCGTGGCCGTTCCGAAGATGCCGTCGGCGCCGCCTGGCACGTAGAAGCCGAGCTGGGCGATCGCCTGCTGGACCGCCTTGACCGCGGTCCCTCGCGAGCCGAGCTTGAGGCCGATGTACGGCGAGCCGGATGAGTCACCGCCGGAGCCGCCTCCCGAGCCGCCCGAGCCGGCGGCGTTCGCCGCCGCTTCCAGCGCAGCGGTGGTCTGCGGACCGAGTGTGCCGGTCTGGGTCAGCCCCTGGGACGCCTGGAACGACTTCAACGCGGCCTGGGTCGCCGGGCCGAAGATGCCGTCGGCTCCGCCCGGGACGTTGATGCCGACTTTGATCAGGCGGTTCTGCATCTCGACGACGGCGGTACCTCGCGCCCCGATGGCCAGCG
>JALZMG010000234.1 GCA_030858325.1 Actinomycetota bacterium
GTGCAGCTTCGAGCCGGACGCCGACGGCGTGGCACCGGCGGCCGTCAGCGCCTCACCGACGGCGTCGAGATCGGCTGGCTGGCCGGCGAGGAGTTCGGCCTCGATCTCCCGCCACCGCTGCGGCCTCGACAGGGCGCGCCAGCCGCCGAGAAGGAGGCGACCGTCCACGTGGTCGTCGGCGATCTCGACGCTCGGTGTGCCCCCTGCCGCTTCGAGGCGGCGCACGATCCGCCGGGTGCGCAGCGTCGCCGTCGGCCGCAGTCGCGCCCCACGCGTGTGCGCGGTGACGAGCGCCCGCAGTTGCGCCGGTGGGACGTGACGCAACGCAGCCAGCGGGCCGAGCGGCAGCTGGATCTCGACGCGCGTGTCCAGCGTGCGCGCCAGCTTGAGGTGCCATCCGGCGTCACCGCCGCCGGTGCGCCGACGCAGCGCCACGCCGGCCCGAGCAAGGCGCAGATCGCTCGTGTCGTAGTACGTGGCCCGCAGTTCGTGAACTTCGCTCGGCCCGACGGTGTCGACCCCGTCGGCGGCGACGAAGCGGGGGAGCGTGAACGCCGCGCCGACGTCGTACTTGCGCTCGGTCTCGACGACCGTCTTCCCGCCCGCCGTCACGCCGTCGCCCGGCCGGCGATGTTGTCGTCGGCGTCGGTCAGGTGGTGCTCGACCTCGTGCAGGCCCTGGGCGCCGGTCCAGCGCAGCGTCCGCGACGACTCGCGCGGATAGGCGGAGACGACGGTGCGCTCGAGTTGCTCGGGCGTCAGCGCGTCGAACGTGCGCACGAACAGGGCCGCGGCGACCGTGAGCCCGGCGGCGACGTCCTGCGGCGACTCGCCCTCGTAGAACGGGATGCGCACGTCGCGATACATGGGCTTCAACGTCGGGTCGTCCTCGGCGAGGCCGACGAACAGGCGGTCGCGCACGTTGAGCAGCACGTCACGCACATGGGCGCCGTACTCCAGCGCCGACCACCGCTCGCTCGACGGGCGCACGGTCACGAGGGCGGGATCACCAGCCAGCGCGGCGGCGAGCGCAGACGATGCCGAAGCGATCCGCGGTCCGACCTCCCCGGCGCGGACGGCGTCCCACTCGAACCCGCAGACCGCGCAGGACTCGACGTCGCTCACCGGGCGTACCGTAGACGCGCCAAGGCCCCGACCCACGTGGCGTCAGCCGTCGGTCAGGTCAGACGGCACGCACGATGTCGCGGGCGGGGGCGTCCACGGCGAACGTCCGCCACGTCGAGACCGTCGAGCCGGGCTGCGTGACGTCGTCGACGATGCGGTACTCCGCCGTCCACGTCTCGGCTGTCACGGTGTGGCGCACGTAGCCGCGATGGGCCAGCTCGGCATCGACGACGTTGTCGTACGAGGCGAGCACCGGCTGCAACGAGGCGTCCACGTTGCCCGTCGAGGACACCGATGCCGTGACGAACTCGACGCCGACTCCCGGCAGCAGGCCGACACCGGCGAGGTGGATGTCGCCGGTGAGGACGACGAGCCGGTCCGCCGCGCCGGCCTGCAGCAGCAGCCGCTCCCGGGCCGGCGCATAGCCGTCCCACTGGTCGTAGTTGAGGATCGCCCCGTTCAGGCGGAGGTCGGTCATCACGGTCTGCTGGCCGAGGACGGACCAGGTGGCCGTCGACTCGGCCAGCGTCGCTCCGAGCCACGCCTCCTGGTCCGGGCCGAGCATCGTGCGCGCCGGGTCGGCCGCCTCCGGGCACGGCGGTTCCAGGCTGAGCACCGGCGCTCCGCACACCTGCGGGCTGCGGAACTGCCGGCCGTCGAGGAGGGCGACCTCGGCGAGGCCGCCCCAGCGCACGGCGCGGTTGATCTCGAACGGCACACCGGCCGACGGGGGCGGCAGGCGTACCGGCATGTGCTCCCACCACGCCCGGTACGCAGCGTCCCGGCGGGCGGCGAAGAGCGCCGCGTCGGCGGGGTCCTGGGGGGTCAGTCCGGCGTAGTTGTTCTCGACCTCGTGGTCGTCCCAGATGACGAGCCACGGGCACGCCGCGCGCGCCGTCTGCAGGTCCGGATCGGTCAGGTACTGCGCGTAGCGGGCGCGGTAGGCGGCGACGTCCGTTGGCTCCGCTCCGGCATGGGAACGGACGACGTCGCCGAATACGGGGCGCGACGCGTTCTCGTAGATGAAGTCGCCGAGGAACAGCACGAGGTCAGGCGCCCACTCGGTGAGATCGCGGTGGGCGGCGTAGTAGCCGGTCTCGAAGTGCTGGCACGCCGCCGTGGCGATGCGCAACTCGGTCGGGCGCCCCGTGCCCGTGACCCGCGGCGTCGGCGCGGCGCGACCGACGGGGCTGGTGAAGCCGCCGGCGCGGAAGCGATACCACGACGCCGCATCGACGGGCGCCGTCACGTGCACCGAGTAGCCATCCTCGGCGCGCGCGTCGACGATGCCGGTGGCCGTCACCGTGTCGAACCCCTCGTCGGCGCCGATGTCCCACTCGACGGGCACCGCCGGCGACAGGCCGTCGCCGAGCAGGCGGGTCCAGATGACGACGGACTCCGTGTCCGGGTCACCCGAGGTGACCCCAAGCCGGAACGGATCGGCGGCCAGCGCGATCGTCGCCGGCGGCTCGGTCGTCGCCGGCTCCGTCGATGCTGGTGCGGTGGTCACCGGTGGTTCCGTCGTCGCCGCGGCGGTGGTCGGGGGCGAGATCGTGTCGGGCGCCGGGTCGGGCTGCGCGGGGGTCGTCGCCGAACGCGACGTCGTGTCCGCCGAGTCACCCTCCGTCGTGCAGGCCCCGGCGGCGACCGAAGCGCCGAGCGCGAGGAACGTGCGTCGCGAGACGACAACGGCCTGCCCCCGCTCACCGCCGTCCGTGCCCATGGCGGCATTGTCCCACGGGCGGGTGGCTCGGGGCGGATCGGTACCATCGCCGAGATGAGCAAGATCGAACGTGTCGGCGTCGTCGGCGCCGGCCTGATGGGGTCGGGCATCGCCGAAGTCTGCGCGCGGGCCGGGCGCGACGTCGTCGTGCGGGAGATCGACGCCGCGGCGGCCGAGGCCGGCCAGCAGCGCGTCACGTCGTCGCTCGATCGCGGGGTGCGTTCCGGCAAGCTGACCGAGCATGCCCGCGACGAGTCGCTGTCACGCCTCTCGTTCACGACCGACGTCGACGAGCTGGCTGATCGTCAGCTCGTCGTCGAGGCCGTCGTCGAGGACGAGGCGGCCAAGGTCGACATCTTCCGCCAGCTCGACCGCGTCCTCACCGACGACGCGGCGATCCTCGCCAGCAACACCAGCTCGATCCCGATCATGAAGCTGGGCATCGCCACGCGGCGTCCGGAACAGGTCATCGGCATCCACTTCTTCAATCCCGTCCCGGTGCTGCGGTTGGTCGAGCTGGTGACGAGCCTGATGACCTCCGCGGAGACCATCTCCGCCGCCGACGACTTCGTCACGACCGTGCTCGGCAAGAAGGTCATCCGGAGCCAGGATCGCGCCGGCTTCGTCGTCAATGCCTTGCTGATCCCCTACATCCTCTCGGCGATCCGCATGATGGAGTCGGGCTTCGCCACCGCCGACGACATCGACACGGGCATGGTCGAGGGCTGCAACCACCCGATGGGCCCGCTGCACCTGGCCGACCTGATCGGGCTGGACACCACACAGGCCGTGGCCGAGAGCCTGTACGCGGAGTTCAAGGAGCCGCTGTACGCACCGCCGCCGATGCTGTCGAGGATGGTCGAGGCCGGCCTGATCGGGCGCAAGGCCGGCCGCGGCTTCTACGACTACGCGCGGAAATGAGAGAGTGGGCCGATGGACACCGACCAGGTGGGGGCGGGCGGTCGCGTGCTCGTGGCCAAGGTCGGGCTGGACGGCCATGACCGTGGCGTGAAGGTCGTCGCCAGGATCCTGCGCGATGCCGGCTTCGAGGTCATCTACACCGGGCTGTTCCAGACACCGGACACCGTTGCCGCGGCGGCCGTCGACGAGGACGTCGACGCCATCGGGCTGTCGATGCTCTCGGGCGCCCACATGACGCTGGCCCCGCTGGTCGTCGACAAGGTGCGCGCCCGCGGCGCCGACATCCCCGTCGTCGTCGGCGGAATCGTCCCCGATGTCGACGTCGCCGGACTGCTCGCCACAGGTGTCGCCGGCGTGCTGACTCCCGGGGCGACGGGGGCCGAGGTCGTCGCGATGATGCGTGACGTCATCGCCGCCCGGAGCTGACGAGCGTCGAAGTTGTCGCGCATCGATCGCGTCGAGCGGCTGACGAACCTGCTAGCGCTGCTGCTGGAGACGCGTGAGCCGCTGACGCTGGTGCAGATCGCCGGCGCGCTGTCCGGCCAGTACCCGGACAAGGAGGCCAACCGGCGAGCCGCGTTCGAACGGGACAAGGCGGCGTTGCGGGAGATCGGTGTGCCGATCGACACGCTGGTGCTGAGCGGTCACCTCGCCGGCGCCACCGCCTACCGGATCGACCGCGACCGCTACGAGCTGAGCGGCCTGGACCTGGAACCTGACGAGCGCCGGGCGCTGCAGGTCGCCGTCGCCGCAGTGCGCCCGGCCGCCGGCCAGGACGCCCTGTGGAAGCTCGGCGCGGAGGTCGTCGATGCGGGAGCAGCTGTCACCGCCGTCGTTCCCGAGGTCGCCGGGTTGCCGATCCTGCGCGAAGCCGCGGCCCGCCGGGCTGCCGTGGCGTTCCGCTATCACGGCAGGGACCGCCGGCTCGATCCGTACGGGCTGTTGCTGCGCGGCGGTTTCTGGTACGTCGTCGGGCGCGATCACGAGCACGACGAGGTGCGCACGTACCGCGTCGACCGCGTCGAGGGCGGGGTCGTCGGCAGTCAGGGGCCGTCGTTCGAGCGCCCGGACGGCTTCGACCTGCGCACCGCCTTCCCCGCCGATCCGAAGCGCATCGGTGTCGACGCCGAGGACGCGGTCGCCCTGGTACGCGTGGGCGCGCCACGCGCGGTGGCGGTCGAGCGCGAGCTCGGGGCCGCGCGCGTGACGCAACGTCATCCAGACGGCACCATCGACGTCGAGGTGCCGTGCGCCAACGCGGCGGCGTTCCGTTCGTGGCTGCTCGGCCTGCTCGAGCACGGCGAGGTCCTGGAACCACCGCCGGTGCGGGCCGAGGTCATCGCCTGGCTCGAGGGCCTGGCTGGTATCTCGTCATGAGGCGCACGGCGGAGGAGCGGTTGCGGCGGTTGCTGGTGATGCTGCCGTGGCTGATGGAGCGCGGCGAGACGCCGCTGGCCGATGTCGCCCGTCACTTCGCGATGACGCCGGAGGAAGTGACGGCCGACCTGGAGCTGGCGGCGATGTGCGGGCTGCCGCCGTTCGTCGACGAGATGATCGACGTCTTCATCGACGAGGATCTCGTCGTCGTCGGTGTGCCCCGGCTGTTCACGAAGCCACTACGCCTGACGGCGCCGGAGGGCTTCGCGCTCGTCGCCGCCGGCCGCGCAGCGATGCAGCTGCCCGGCGCCGATCCGGGCGGCCCGCTGGGCCGCGGGCTGCAGAAGCTGGAAGCAGCGCTCGGCGCGGACGCCGTGGTCGTCGACATGGAGCGGGCCCCCGACCTCGACGCGCGCATCGCCGACCTTGCCGACGCCGTCCGTGGCGCCGAGCGCGTGCAGGTGCGCTACTGGACGGCGTCGCGCGACGAGATGACCGACCGCACGATCACGCCGCGCCGCGTCTTCCACGATCGCGGGGACTGGTACGTGCTGGCCGACGACGATCGCTCCGGCGAGCGGCGCACGTTCCGCATCGACCGCATCGACGCACTCGACCGCACGGGGGAGTGCGGCGATCCTGACGACGACCCGGGCGCCGCTGACCCAGCCGATGTGGCGCAGTGGTTCGCCGACGGGGGGCTGCCCCAGGTCACGCTGCGCCTGCAGCCCCCTGCGCAGTGGGTCGTCGAGCGCTACCCCGTCGACGAGGTCACCCGCCACGACGACGGCACCATCGTTGCCACGTTCCCGGTGGCCAGCGAGCCGTGGTTGCAGCGGATGCTCCTGCGCCTCGGCCGCGACGCCGAGGTCATCGAGCCCACCGACTGGCACACCCTCGCCGCCACGACCGCCCGCCGCGTCCTGAGCGTGTACCGCTGACCGTCACGCGCCGCTGCCCGCCCCGCCGACCGCATTCTCATCGCGGTTGGCCTCGTTCGGGTACCCCTCAGCGCAATGAGAACGTTGATCCCGGGGCGGTCAGTCGTCGAGGATCTTGTCGGCCCTGCGGTCGTGCTTGCGCGGCGGAACGCGCTCGTCCGTCGTCGTCGGTTCGGGCGAGAAGCTACGTGGTCGTCGTCGCCGGCCCCTGACGAGCCACCGTGTGGCCCGCGCCGACGAGGGCGTCGACGTCGAGACGGCCGTCGGTGCCGAGGGGCACGGCGGCGACGCGCGTCACGGCGTCGACGGGCAACGGACCGTAAAGGTGCGGGAAGCGCTCGCCACCGGGGACGGCCTCCACGCGCACGTCGGCACGCAGCTTCGCCTGGTCGATCGTCAGGAGCACGACATCGTCACGATCGCCGTAGAAGCGGTCGGCCGTTGCCTGCACCTGGTCGGCGAACGAGCAGTGGATGAACCCTTCCTCGTCCAGCGACCGGCCGATTGTCGAGCGCCGGTACGCCTCGCCGCTGTCGGCGGCCGCCCGCCACTCGTCACCCAGCGCGAGGTGGAACAACGGACGGGGACCGGCCACGGCGGGTCTGCGCGGTCGCCAGTACAACGCGACCAGATCATCGTCGGCCACGACCTGATGGTCACGGAGCAGGTGAGGCAGCACTGCGGCGGTCGCGGCAGCGTCGCAGCGGGCGTCGTGGTGGCGCTCGATCGTCACGCCGTAGCGCGCGCACACCGCCGCCAAGTCGTGCGTCAATTGCCGGTCTGGATCGAGCCGGCGCGACAACTGCAACGTGCACAGCCGTGGTCCGAGATCGAGGGCGACGCCGTGGCGCCCGGCCGCCCGTTCGAGGAACGCGGCGTCGAACTCGACGTTGTGGGCCGTGAACACCGCGCCGGACAGCCGGGCGGCCAATTCGGTCAGCGCCTCGGCGGCCCTCGGGGCGCCGCGCAGCGAGCGGCGGGTGATGCCGTGCACCTTGCGCGGCCCGATGCGGCTCCACGGCCGGCGCAGGCGGACCAGCGTCGACCACGAATCGACGACGGTCCCGTCGGCATCGACGGTGACGAGTCCGATCTGCAGGAGGTGGTGGCGCCGGGTCGACAGTCCCGACGTCTCCACGTCGACGACGGCGAAACGAGGAAGCCCCACGCCGCCGACTCTAGGACGGGGGTGTTCGGTCGAGCTGTGCGTGGCGCAGCGCGGGCTCAGAGCAGTTCGGCGGCGAGGCTGGCGACATCGCTGCGCTCGCACGTCGTCATCGTGATGTGTCCGAAGCAGCGCTGGCTGCCGAAGGCGTGCGTCAGCACGGCGAGCGCGTTGTTCGACTCGCCGAGGTACGGCGCGTCGATTTGGCTCGTGTCGCCTGTGAACACGACCTTCGTGCCCTCGCCGACGCGCGTGAGGATCGTGCGCAGCGTCGTCGGTTCGAGGTTCTGCGCCTCGTCGATGACGACCATCTGGCGCTGCAAAGAACGACCGCGCAGGAACGTCACCGACTCGAGGGACAGCTGGCCGCGAATGGTCAGCTCGTCGATCAGCTGGCGGGCGTCACGGTTGGAGCCGTTGTCGGTCAGGGCGACGATGGCGTCGTGTATGGCGGCCATCCACGGGTCCAGCTTCTCGTCCAGGCCGCCGGGCAGGAACCCGACATCGGCGCGGCCGACGGGAACGAGCGGGCGGTAGACGGCCAGGCGCTCGTAGCGATTGAGCTCGACGACCTGTTCCAGGCCGGCGGCGACGGCGAGCACCGTCTTGCCCGTGCCGGCGCGGCCGTCCAGCGCGACGACCTCGATCGCCGGGTCGAGCAGCAACTCGAGCGCGAAGCGCTGCTCCTTCGAGCGGGCGCGCAGTCCCCAGGCCTCGGGGGCCGAGTGCGAGAGCAGCTCGAGGCCGTCACCGACCCGCCGGGTGAGCGCGGACTGCGATCCGGAGCGCAGCACGGCGAACTCGTTCTCCACCAGCCCGATGGCGTCGGGGACGGCATAGACATCGAGCGCGCCGGCGTCGTAGAGACAGTCGACGACCTCGTGGGTGGTCTCGATCGTCGACCAGCCGGCCGGCCGGGACGCGGCTGTGCGGCCCGTCGGCTGGTGCTCGTCGGCGGCGATGCCGAGGTGGGCGGCCTTGATCCGCAGCGCCGCGTCGTTGGACACGATCGTGGTCGGCCCCTGTGCAACCTGGCCGAGGGCGGCGCCGATGATGCGATTGTCGGACTTCGCCGGGTCCAGGCCGTGCTCGACAAGCAGATGCTTCTGGATGCCGTTGATCTCGATCTGCAAGCTGCCGGAACCGAGCGGCACCGGCTCGGCCAGCGAGCCGCCGTGGCGCACGCGCAGGTCCTCGATCGTGCGCAGGGCAGTGCGGGCGGCACGGCCGACGTCGTCCGGCCTCGCTTTCAGCCCGTCCAACTCCTCGACGACCGTCAGTGGGATGACCACGGCGACGCCGTCGAAGGAGGCCAGGCAGGCCGGGTCGGCGATGAGGACGGAGGTGTCGAGCACGACGCGTGTGCGCGTCGAGGTGATCTCACCTCCCTCGCTCCGGTCGGGCGCGGCGGGCGCGTGCGGATCGGCCGGCAGGAGATCGGTCAAAGCCACTCCTCTGGAGTCGAGAGGGGAACGGGATGCACGGGGAGGTCGACCAACGGCGACCAGTTGTACCCCAGTCGGGCAGCAGCCGGGTGGATGGCCCTGCTCGGGACATCGGCGAGGAACGAGCTTGCGGCGGCCGCATCATGAACGGTCCCGGGCTGCGTCGTTGTGAGGTGGGCCGCCCGGTTCGGCACGCCGGCGAGGAACGAGCTTGCGGCGGCCGCCTCATGAACGGCCTCGGGCTGCGTCGTTGTGAGGTGGGCCGCCCGGTTCGGCACGCCGGCGAGGAACGAGCTTGCGGCGGCCGCATCATGAACGGCCTCGGGCCGCGTCGTTGAGAGGTCGGCCGCCCGGTTCGGCACGCCGGCGAGGAACGAGCTTGCGGCGGCCGCATCATGAACGGCATGGCCGAGTGCGTGTTCTGTGCGATCGTGCGCAATGAGGTGACGGCGGAGGTCGTGTGGCGTGACGAGGTGGCGGTCGCGTTCCTCGACCGCGCGCCGCTGTTCGCCGGGCACGTGCTCGTCGTGCCGACCGAGCACGTCGTCACGCTGCCCGAACTACGCGCTGTCGGGCCGTTCTTCGAGCGCGTCCAGCGTGTCGCCTCGGCCATGCCCGTGGCGCTCGACGCGCAGGGCACGTTCGTCGCCAACAACAACGTCGTCAGCCAGAGCGTGGCGCATCTCCACGTCCACGTGGTGCCGCGGACGAAGGGCGACGGCCTGCGCGGCTTCTTCTGGCCCCGTCGACGGTACGCCGATGGCGAGGCCGCAGTCGTCGGCAAACGCTTGCGGGACGTGCTCTCCTGTAGCTGACGAGCCTCCGGAGCGTTGTCCCGCAAGGCCTTATGCGCGATCAGTTGCAAGTGCATCGAAAGAGATGCTTGCGTCTGTCGTCACCGGGCGGGTCTCATTGGCAACGCCAACACGGCGCAACGGGTCGAACTCGACCTGCGGAGTCCGGGAATCGCCCGGCACGACGATCTCGAAAGAGGACAGATGACCAAAGCAGAGCTCATCGATTCGGTGGCCAAGACCGCCGCAGTGTCGAAGGCCGACGCCGAGCGCACGCTCGCCGCCTTCTTCGACCATGTCACCAAGTCGACGAAGAAGGGCGAGAAGGTGGCGTGGCCCGGCTTCGGTTCCTTCAGCACGACGAAGCGGGCGGCGCGCAAGGGCCGCAACCCGCAGACCGGCGCCCCCGTAAAGATCGCCGCCGCGACGGCGATGAAGTTCACGCCGAGCGCGACGTTGAAGACCGCCCTCAACCCGCGCAGGAAGAAGTGACCATGGCTGGGACGAGAAAGGCCCCGGCGAAGAAGGCCCCGGCGAAGAAGACCACGGCGAAGAAGGCACCGGCAGCGAAGAAGA
>JALZMG010000237.1 GCA_030858325.1 Actinomycetota bacterium
CGGCCCACGCTCGTCGGTCTCTTGCGGCCCACGCTCGTCCGTCGCCGGCGGCCCACGCTCGTCGGTCTCTTGCTCGGCCGACGCAGCTGCCGCGTCGAGCGAATTCGGAGTCGGCGCGGCGGCCCCGAGCAGCTCGTCGAGGTTGCGGTTCTCCTCGGCCCCCTGGGCCAAGGACTCGGCGATCTCGTTCTGGCGCAACTCGGCCGTTGCCAGGTTGGCCGCGGCGAACACGGAGAGCGCGACGACGCAGGCACCGGCACCGGCGATGATCCGCCGCGGGACGGGATCCCGGCGCGCCTGCAGGCGACGCCACCCCACGCTCACGCGACCGGTGCGGATCGGCGTCTCGACGAACCGGTAGGACGCCTCGGTGATCGGCACCGTGATGGCCATCGCCAGCAGGAACTGGGGCAGCGTCAAGCCGACGCCGGCGACGCGCCGGATGCCCTGGTACACCGGCCAGTGGTACAGGTACAGGCCGTAGGAGCGGGTGCCGATCCACAGCAAGACGGAGCCGCCGAGGAGCGGGCCGGCCTTCGAGCCGCGGTGGGTGACGGCGGCCATCACGGCCAGGGTGGCCAAGCCCGTCCACAGCAGGCCGCCACGGAACAGCAGCGGGTCGCCGCCGGCTGGTGTGACGAGATGGAGGTACCAGTACAGCGCAGCAAGGGCGCCGAGGCCGACGATGGCGACGCCGTCGAGGATGCCGCCCTTGTCGCGCATCGGGCCGCGCATCAACGCCACCGGCCGCCAGATCATGGCGAAGGCCGCCCCGAGCAGCAGACCGCCGGCGCGCGTGATCGTGTTCAGGTACAGCGCGTCGAGCTTGGAGATGCAGCGGCCACCGACGTTCCAGTAGGCGTCGGGCGTCACGTTGCACGGGCCGATCTCGCCGGGATGGAACGCAACGGCGAGTCCGACGGTGATGACGATCACGGCGAGGAACAGCCATCGGCTGAGATCCGGCAGGCGGCGGCGGCCGAGCAGCATCAGGCCGACCATGGCCAGCGGCCACAGCAGGTAGAATTGCTCCTCGACGCCGAGGCTCCACAGATGGCGCAGCGGGGCGAAGTCGCCGGACGCGGTGTACCCCTGGCCGACCCAGACCTGGTACCAGTTCGACACGTACGCCAGCCCGCCGACCACGTCGCCACGCAGCTGCCCCAGCGCGTCGCGACGGAACAGCGTCGTGTAGATCGTGAGACCGATCAGCATCACGAACAGCGCCGGCAGCAGGCGGCGCGCCCGGCGCAGCCAGAACTGACCGAGATCGATGCGCCCGGAACGTTCGTGCTCGCCGATCAGGAGCAGCGTGATCAGGTACCCGCTGATCACGAAGAACACCTCGACGCCGAGGAAACCTCCCGGCAGCCACGAACTGTTGGCGTGGTACACCATCACGGCGACGACGGCCAGCGCACGCATGCCGTCCAGCCCCGGGAGGTACGGCATCCGGCTGATCGCCACCTTCGGCGGCGCCCACTCCAGCGGGCGCGTCAGCTCGGCGCTCGGCGACGTCATTGCGACACGCCCAGGCCGAGGTTGGCGTAGATCTCCCTCGTCGCCGTGCTCCGGTTGAGCGTGTAGAAGTGCAACCCCGGCGCGCCGTCGTCGAGCAGCTCGGCGCTGAGATCGCTGGCGATGGCGATGCCGATGCGGCGGACCGCGGCGGGGTCGTCGACGCCGTCGAGTCGCTCGAGCAGCCACGTCGGGAGCTCGGTGCCGCTCATCGCCGCCATGCGAGCGACCTGGCCGGTGTTCGTGATCGGCATGATCCCGGGCACCACCGGCTTGTCCACGCCGAGCTCGCCGAGCTCCTCGACGAGGCGGCGGTAGTGGTCGGCCTCGAAGAAGAACTGGGTGATGGCGAAGTCGGCCCGGCGCAGCTTGACGGCAAGGCGGCGGCGGTCGGTCGCTCGGTCCGGCGAACGCGGGTGCAGCTCGGGATGGGCGGCGACGCCGATCGAGAAGTGGCCTGCCGCGGCGATGTCGTCGATCAGGTCGGCGGCAAAGGCGTAGTCGCTCGGGCGGGCGTCGGCCGGATCGCTCGGGGGGTCGCCGCCAAGGGCGAGGATGTTGTCGATTCCGGCGGCGCGGTAGTCGTCGAGGATGGCGGCGATCTCGTGACGCCGGTGCCCTTGGCAAGTGAGGTGGGCCATCGGCGTGATCGAGGTCTCCCTGCGCACCCACGTGACGACCTCGCGGGTGCGCTGGCGGTCGCTCCCTCCGGCGCCGTAGGTCACAGAGACGAAGCTCGGTGCCAGGGGCTCCAACTCGGCGATCGCCCGTCCGAGCGAGAGTTGGGCGCCGTCGGTCTTCGGCGGGAAGAACTCGAACGAGAACGTCCGCCCCGCCGCCAGCAGCTCGGCGACCCTGGTCACGATGCGCTCACCTGCTGGTCAGACCACCGCTCGTTGCCCTGGATCATACCGGTGGCGAGGCTACCGTTCAGGCCTTGTCCAGGGTGGGAAGCCCCGCCCCGATCAGTGCCGGAAGTGCCGTTCCCCGGTAAAGACCATGGCGATGCCGCGCTCCTCGGCAGCGGCGATCACCTCGTCGTCGCGAACGCTGCCGCCCGGCTGGATGATCGCCGTGATGCCGGCGTCGGCGGCCACGTCGAGTCCGTCGCGGAACGGGAAGAAGGCGTCGCTGGCACAG
This sequence comes from Actinomycetota bacterium, assembly GCA_030858325.1. GTDB lineage: Bacteria > Actinomycetota > Acidimicrobiia > Acidimicrobiales > Ilumatobacteraceae > JALZMG01. Next base: position 2,659 of record JALZMG010000237.1, read on the forward strand.
GCTCCACCGGTCGCCCGGCCATCGGCGCGGGCGAGCGCGATGCGCGCCGAGTCGACGCGGTTCTGCTGGCCGGCGCCGATCCCGAACGCCTGGCGGTCCTTGGCCAGCACAATTGCGTTCGAGCTGACCGCGGCGCAGACGGTCCAGGCGAACTGCAGGTCGTCCCACTGCGCCGCCGTCGGTCGGGCCGCGGTGACGACCCGCCACCCAGACCGATCGACCCTCACGGGATCGGGCTGCTGCACCAGGAGACCGCCGTCGACAGGGCGGACGTCCCAGGCCAGCGGCGAAGGTACGGCGGCCGACAGGACGCGCAGGTTCTGCTTGGCGGCGAGGGCGTCGAGCGCAGCACCGTCGAACGCCGGGGCGACGACGACTTCCGTGAACACCGGCGCCAGCGCCTCGGCCAGTGCGCCAGGGACGGGGCGGTTCACGGCGACGACTCCGCCGAACGCGCTGACCGGGTCGCAGGTGTTGGCCCGCCGGTACGCCTCCACGACGTCGGTGTGGACGGCGACACCGCACGGGTTGGCGTGCTTGACGATGACGCAGGCCGGCTCGTCGAAGCGGTGCACCAGCCGCCACGCGGCCTCGGCGTCGTAGAGGTTGAGGTAGCTGAGCGCCTTGCCCCCGTGCTGCGTGCACGTGTCCCACCAGCCGGACGCGCCGTTGACCCGGTAACGGGCGGCGCGCTGGTGAGGGTTTTCGCCGTAGCGCAACGACTGGACTCGCACGAGGTCGAACGACAGCGTCTCGGGCATCGGGTCGCCGACCTCGGCGCCGGCAGTGGTGTCTGCTGGGTCGCAGGGCGCGTCCAACCACTCCACGATCTCGCGGTCGTAGGCGGCCGTCGTGGCGAACGCGGTGCGGGCGAGTCGGCGGCGCGTGCCCGCGGACAGGGCGTCGTCGGCGCGCAGTTCGGCGAGCACGGGGTCGTAGTCGGCGGGATCGACGACGACGCCGACGTGGGCGTGGTTCTTGGCGGCCGCGCGCACCATCGCCGGACCGCCGATGTCGATCAGCTCGACGCCGGGCGCGCTCGCGAACGGGTAGAGGTTGACGACCACGAGCCCGATCGGTTCGATACCGTGCTCGACGAGATCGCGCTGATGATCCGGGTCGTCGAGGTCGGCGAGGATCCCGCCGTGCACGTTCGGGTGCAACGTGACGACGCGGTGACCGAGGATCGCCGGCAACCCCGTCAGCTCGGCGACGTCGGTGACGGGGGTTCCACGTGCGGCGACCGTCTGCGCCGTGCCGCCGCTCGACAGCAGCCGCCAGCCGAGCTCGTGGAGCCCGGCCGCCAGATCGGCGATGCCCGACTTGTCGTACACGGACAGCAGCGCGGTTGCCACGCGTTCGACCGTAACCCCCGCCCTCTGGAAGAAACGCCGAGCGCACCTCCGCAACGACTACGTTCTCGCGGTGACGCACGGGGAGTGCGCCGCAACCCGAGATGGAGGTCATGGGTGGACTTCAGCAAATTCAAGACACCGGACTGGCTGATCGTCGGTGGCGGGGTCCTCTTCTTCATCGGCGGCTTCCTCGACTGGATCTCTGTGGATGTCGCCGGCTTCGGCGGCGCATCGGGCGGCAACGTGTTCGACTTCTTCTTCACCGGCATCGTCCCGTGGATCCTGATCATCGGTTCCGCCGTGATCACGGTCCTGCTGGTCACCGGCACGATGAAAGCGGGTGGTCCACCGTGGACGCTGATCATCGTCGCCGCGACCGTGCTCGGCGCGCTGCTCGTGTTGCTGCGCTTCATCGCCCCCGGTCTGGGTGAGGACCTTCCCGACGGGCTCGACCTGGGGCGTGGCATCGGGTTGATCCTGTGCACGATCGCCGCCATCGTGGCCGCCGTCGGCGCGGTCATGAACTTCACGGCCTCGGGCGGGACGATGAGGGACCTCACTGACCGCAACAAGCTGCGCAGCTCGTTCGGCCAGCGCGACGCGGCGACGGGTGACACTCCCCCGCCGCCGCCCCCGCCCGGCGCGACACCGCCACCCCCGCCGCCCCCGGTCCCGTAGAGGACCGGTTCTGTCCTTTCCGACCGGCCGAAACCGGCCGGATGGAAAGGACAGTTCGAGAGAATCAGAGGGTGGCGACGAGGGCGGCCATCAAGTCGCCGGCCTCGGTCGGGTTCAGGCCGACCTTGACGCCGGCGGAGGCGAGCGCGTCCATTTTGCCCTGCGCCGTGCCCTTGCCGCCGGACACGATCGCTCCGGCGTGACCCATCTTCTTGCCCGCCGGCGCAGTGACGCCGGCGATGTACGCGCTCATCGGCTTGGACACGCGGGCCGTGATGTACTCAGCCGCCTCCTCCTCCGCCGACCCGCCGATCTCGCCGAACATGATGATGGCGTCGGTCTCCGGGTCCTGTTCGAACTCGGCGAGGCAGTCGACGAAGCTCGTGCCCGGGACCGGGTCACCGCCGATGCCGACGCACGTGGACACGCCGATGCCGTTCTGCTGCAACTCGTAGAGCGCCTGGTACGTCAACGTGCCAGAGCGGCTGACGATGCCCACGTTGGGCCCGTCCGCCGTCGGCTCCTGGGCGATGCTCGTCGGCGTGATGCCGATGTTGCATTTGCCCGGGCTGATGATGCCCGGACAGTTCGGACCAAGCAGGCGAGTCGCCGGGTACTGGCGACGCAGCGTGTTGAACACCAGCGCCTCGTCCTGCGCGGGGATGCCCTCGGTGATGCACACGACGAAGCCGATCCCGGCGGCGGCCGCTTCGAGGATCGCTGCCGGCGCGGCCTTGGGCGGCACGGCAACGAACGAGGCCGTCGCTCCCGTGACCGCCACGGCCTCGGCCACGCTGTCGAACACGGGGATGCCCTCGCCGTCGTCGACGACGACCTCCTGGCCGCCCTTGCCCGGCGTCACCCCGGCGACAACCTTGGTGCCGTAGTCACGGTTGCGCAACCCGTGGAACTTGCCCTGCCCGCCAGTCAGCCCCTGCACGACCACCAACGTGTCCTGGTCGACGAAGATCGCCATGTCACTGTCCTCTTCGGTCGCGCTGTCGTCGAGCTGGAGTCGGCATGCGATGCATGAATACATCCTGCGATGATCGTCGGCCAACTCGATCCCTGCTGAAGTTCTCAGCTGAAGTCTTGGACGTCGAGTCCGAGGTGGTCGCAGTAGAAGGCCCGGGCTGAGCCGATGTCGGCAATGGCCAGGTTCGCCGTGATTCCGGTGACCCGCATG
>JALZMG010000252.1 GCA_030858325.1 Actinomycetota bacterium
ATCTTCGGCATCCTCGGCCTGCGCCACGGCGAAGCCCCCGTCATCCGCGACGCCGGCGGCGTCGTCACCGACGACGTCGTGCGCTCGGTGTGCGTCTCGCAACGCCTGCTCCACACGCGCGAGGTCATCCTCTTGCACCACACCGACTGCGGACTGCAGAAGATCGACGCGGTCGCGTTCAAGCAGGAGTTGGAGGCAGAGGTAGGGATCAAGCCGGCGTGGTCGCTCGAGAGCTTCACCGATCCCGGCGCCGACGTCCGCCAGTCGATCGCCCGGCTGCTGGCCAGCCCGCTCCTGCGACACAAGGAGCACATCAGCGGCTTCGTCTACGACGTCGACACCGGCGCCCTGACCGCAGCCTGACCCGAGTGTCGTCCGGGCGGTGCTCAGCGGGCGACTCCGGAGAACACGACGGCAACACGCTCCCCTGGCGCCGGCGCACCGTCCGCCAGCAGCAGCCCGGCCAGCCCCGCGCTGCCGGTTGTGCTGACGTCGATGCCCGTCGACCTCGCCAATTCGTGGGCCTCCTCGACGGCTGATTCCGGTGCGACGAGCGGGTGGCCGCCGGAGCGGGCCATGACGGCGAACACGCCGAGCCAGTCATAGGTCTCGTCGTCGAGGATGCCGTCGGCGACCGAGTACGGGTCGTTCCACGGCGTCATCAGCTCATCCCAACGTGACGCGACGTCGCCCGGACCGAGGCCGAGTTCCGCGGCCCGTCGCCAGGCGCGGGCCAGCGGCGCGCAACCCGCGGTCTGCATCGCGTCGAGACGGACATCGGTGCCGAGTCCCCATCCCATGCACGTGGCGAACGCGCCGCCGCCGACCTGCACGACGGCACGGTCGAGCGGCCGTTCACCTGCGGCGCACAGCGCGTCGGAGATCTCCCAGCCGATCGTGCGGCCACCGTCGAGGCAGAGCGCGTTCTCCGGGCCCTGCACGCTGAACGGCACGGCGCCGGCGGCGACCGCCTCGCGCAAGCGCAAGAGGGCGGGGTCGCCCGGCGCATCTCCCGGCAGGCGCGGGCACGCCGTGATCGACGCGCCGAGGTCCTCGATGCGCGTCAGAGCGTCCGGGCTCGCCCATTCCGGAACGAACACGCGCAGCGGCCACTCACTGCGCTGCGCCAGCGTCGCTGCGGCGATCGCTGCGTTCCCGCACGAGGCGATGGCGAGTGGGCGACGACCGCCGACCGGGCCCAGGCGCAGCGCTTCCGCCGCTCGCAGGTGGAGCAGGATCGTCACGAGGTGGCGGCCCTTGTGGCTGCCGCCGATGTTGGCGGTCTCGTCCTTGATCCACACGTCGGCACCGAGCCGGTCCGTGAGCGTCGTGTCGTGGGTGAACGGCGTCACGGCGAACCCGGCGGCGACGTCGCGCGTCAGCGCGGTGCATGCCCCCTCGGTCATCCCGTGCGCGCGGGCGAACGCCCACCAGGCGAGGCGCGGCCCGTAGGTTACGAACGGGTTCGCATCGTCGAGCACCTCCTCCTCGACGCCGACCTGCAACGGGTGGAGCGCGTGGTGGCGATCGGCCGGCGTGGCCACGGGGCAGACGAACGGGTGGGGCGTGGCGACGTCCACCGTGGCGCGGCACACCGCACAACGCCAGCCGGCGATCACGGAACGCTCACGCTGCCGCGACGCGGGCGTTGAACTCGGTGATCATCTCGTCCCACACGCCGAGATAGCGGCGCAGGCTGCGCCAGAACGACTGCTGGCGGCGCTGCTCGAACAGCTCGAACGGCGTGCCCTGTTGCTCGACCCAGGTGTAGTAGCCGAGGTTGAAGATTCGTCTGCGGTCGGCGACCGTGCAGTCGAGCATGTTGTCGGTGTCGACGTCGCCGAGGTGCCGGCCGAACACCTCGGCCGCATCGACCGCCGTGAACTCACCGTCGAACCGCGCCGCCAGCAGCGCCGCCCGTTCACTCGGGTACATCGCTCCGCCGTCGGTGGCGACGGTGACGATGACGTCGCTGGCGCCGAGGTCGTAGAGCCGTGCCGTCTTGATGGCCGCCAGGACGTTGCACGTCGAGGAGAACCCGAAGTGGGCGAGCGCCTCGATCACGTCGTCGGGCACGCCCTTGCGGTCGGCGAGAAACGCCCGGCCGGCGGTCGAGTTGAACAGCACGTCCAACTCGTCCGTCGCCGTCGAGGACACGGCGGCGACGGCGTCGGTGTTCATCACGTTGTGGATCAGCGGGATGTGCTTGTCACCGATGCCCTGGATGTTGTGCGTGCCGAAGCCGTTCTCCAGCATCGTCGGGCACTCCAGCGCTTCGACGGCCACGATGCGTGCGCCGAACGTGTCTTTCAGGCGGTCGCCGGCGGCGACCGTGCCGGCCGAGCCGGTGGCCGACACGAACGCCGCCAGGCGGGCGTCGGTCCCGTGCAGCACCGTGTCGACGACGTGCTCCAGGGCACGCCCGGTGACTTCGTAGTGGCCGAGGTGGTTGCCGAACTCGCAGAACTGGTTGAGCACGAAATTGGTGGGGTCGCTCGCCAGCTCGTTGCAGGCGTCGTAGATCTCCTTGACGTTGGACTCGGTGCCCGGTGTGCGGATGACGTCCTCGGCCGGGTTGGCGCACCACGCGTCGAGCCAGTCGAAGCGCTCCCGGCTCATCCCCTCGGGCAGGATGGCGACACCGCGACTGGCCATGATGCGGCTGATGGCGATGCCGCCCCGCGCGTAGTTCCCAGTCGACGGCCAGACGGCCCGGTGGCGCGTCGGGTCGAACTGGCCGGTGACGATGCGCGGCGCCAGGCAGGCATAGGCGGCAAGCACCTTGTGCGCGGTGATCATCGGGAAGCGGTCACCGAAGACGACGACGATCGGGCTCTCGACGCCGGTCAGCGACGCCGGCAGCACGACGTGTTCGGGGACCTCGACGCGCCCGCCGGCGAGGTCGTTGTACCAGTGGACGCGCCAGAGGTTGCGCGCGTCCGGTCCCTGCGGGTCAGCGTCGCCAACGCGCGCGGCGTCGATCGTCGTCGGATCGGCGAGCTCGGCGAACGTCGGCAGGCTGATCCCCCGCTGGCGGAAGCGCTCGACGCTGTTGGCCAGCGCCGCGCCGTCGACGACGCGGTCGGCGAGACCGAACTGGCTCTCGAGCGCATCCTGGCTACCGGTCATCGTCACGGCGTCAGTGTGGTCCGTTTCGCTGCGGCTGCGGCAACCCGTCGGGCGCGACGTGCCCCAAGCGATCAGTGCCGCTCGTCGGGCGCCATCGTGCTCGGGCCGACGTGCGCGTCGAGCCACCCACACATCGCCGCCGTGCCGGCCCACGCCTCGCCCACCTTGTCGACGGCGGCCACCGTGTGCATCCACGGCGCGATGGGCCACGAGCGCGACGCCATCGACCCGCCGCGCCGCAAGAGCGCGATGCGCGGATGGTCCCTGGCGAACCCGCGCGGCGCCGTCTTCAGCTCGTCGTGCGCGGCGATCTGGTAGCCGGCGGCGGCCAGCTCGTCGACGAGCGTGACGACCTCCTCGCCCGTTCCATCGGCGTCGACCGCAGCGCGGAAGCGCTGCAGTTGGTCCCTGGCCATGACGTAGTAGCCGGCGGCCGCCATCATCGAGTCCGCCGCCAGTTGCACGTAGTAGCCGCTCCCGCCCTCGCCCTCGGCGATCGCCGCCTGCGCCGTCTTGTACGGCGGGCGATTCTTGGCGAAGCGCAGATCGTTATACGGCCGGAAGACGTGGAAGGGCCCGTGCTCGGCGAACTCTGCACACAGCGCGAGCATCGCGCCTTCACCGCGTGTCGAACGTCGTCTTGTTGGCCTGCCAGAAGGCCTTCGAGTTGTCGGCTTCGAGCCTTGCATAGAACTCGAACGCCTCCGGCGGGAAGCCCGTGAACGCCACGGTGGCGAAGCTACTGCGACCCGATCGGTAAGTTCCTCGCATGGCAGACCTCCACGTCGGCGGCAAGGTCGACGCCGCCAGTCACGAGCGCTCCGGTGACGACGTCCGGCTGGACTCGGCCGACTTCACGACCCACGGCGTGATCGTCGGCATGACCGGCTCCGGCAAGACCGGGCTCGGCGTCGTGCTCATCGAAGAGGTGCTGCGCGCCGGGGTCCCAGCCCTGGTCGTCGATCCCAAGGCGGACCTGACGAATCTGTGCCTGTCGTTCTCGCAGCTCTCGCCGGAGGAGTTCCGGCCGTGGGTCGACGAGGCGCAGGCTGCGGCGGCGGGCGCGTCCGTCGACGAGTTCGCCGCGCAGCAGGCGAGCGCGTGGACCGAGGGCCTGGCCGGATGGGGGTACGGCCAGGAGCAGATCACCGCGCTGCGTGCGGCCGTCGACTTCACGATCTACACGCCCGGCTCGCAGTCCGGTGTACCGATCAACATCCTCGGCTCGCTGCAGGCGCCGGCCACCGACGACGCCGAGATCATCGGCGACGAGATCCTCGGCTATGTGTCCGGCCTGCTCGGACTCGTCGGCATTGACGCCGATCCGCTGTCGTCGCGCGAGCACATCCTGCTCGCCAACCTGATCCAGCACGCGTGGAGCGCCGGCACGTCGCTCGATCTCCCCACGCTGGTCGGGCAGGTCCAGCAGCCGCCATTGCGCAAGCTCGGCGTGTTCGAGCTGGAGCAGTTCTTCCCCGCTGACGACCGCACGAAGCTGGCGATGCGGCTGAACGGCCTGCTCGCCTCGCCGGCGTTCGCCGCATGGGGCGCGGGCCAACCGCTCGACATCCAGTCGATGCTGTACGCCGCCGGCGGCTCGCCACGGTGCGCGATCGTGACGACCGCGCACCTGTCCGACGAGGAGCGCCAGTTCGTGACGTCGACGCTGCTCTCCAAGCTCGTCACCTGGATGCGCCGCCAGAGCGGGACAACCAATCTGCGGGCGCTGCTGTACATGGACGAGGTCGCCGGCTACCTGCCACCGACGGCCAACCCACCGACGAAGCAGCCGATCATGACGCTGATGAAGCAGGCGCGGGCCTTCGGCGTCGGCGTTGTGCTGAGCACGCAGAACCCCGTCGACGTCGACTACAAGGCACTGTCCAACGCCGGCACGTGGATGATCGGCCGGCTGCAGACCGATCGCGACAAGCAACGACTGCTCGACGGGATGAGCGCAGCGGCAGGCGGAGTCGACGTCGGCGCGATCGGCGACACGATCAGCGGGCTGGCCAAGCGCGAGTTCGTGCTGCGCAGAGCAGGCAAGGACCAGCCGGAGGTGTTCACGACGCGGTGGGCGATGAGCTACCTGCGCGGTCCGCTGACGCGAGACCAGATCCGCCAGCTGATGGCAGGGCGGGACGAGACACCGACGACCGAACCGGCGGCGGCCACCACGGACGCTCCGCCGAGGACGGCGGCGCAG
>JALZMG010000266.1 GCA_030858325.1 Actinomycetota bacterium
GACGACGACGGCGTCGCCGTCGGCCAGCGCGATGGCGGCGGCGACCAGCGCGGCGAGGTCGGCACCAGGCTCGATCTCCGGCAGCCCGTCGACGGCCGTCACCGTCAGGGACACGGTTACGGCGCCAGCGCGCCGAGGAACTCGCCGATCGCCGCGTTCACCGGCTCGGGGTTCGTCATGTTGGCGGCGTGCGCGCCGCCGACCTTGACGACGGCGCCGGCGCCCGGTAGCCCGGCCGCCAGTGCCTCCGCGTCCTCCATCGGGATCGCCTGGTCCTCCGTGCCATGGACGACCAGCGCGCGAACGGTGATCTCGCCGAGCCGGTCGGTCACGTCGTCGCGCCCGAGCAGTGTCGCTCCCGGTTGGCGGATCAGTTCTCTCGGCCGGCGCTGCCACGTCTCGATCCAGGGCGGCGAGTGCTCGGTGTCGGTGATGATGATCTGGGCGACGGTCGCCGCCAGCTCGTCGCTCGGACCGTTCGTCGACCAGTCCTCGATCATCGCCGCGTACAACGGGATGTTCTCGTCCGCTTCCGTTCCCGCTTGCGTGCCGAGGAGGATCAGCCCGCGCACCCGGTCCGGCGTAGTGAGCGCCACGCGCAGGGCGACGAAGCCGCCCTGGCTCATCCCGCCGACGACAGCCCGGTCGATGCCGAGGTGGTCCATCAGGCCGAGGCAGTCGGCGGCGAGGTCCCAGTACGAGAACGGCTGGTCGTCGAACTCGGTGTCACCGAACCCTCGCTCGTCCCACGTCACGATCCGGTAGTCGTCGCCGAGCGCGGCGACCTGGGCGTCGAACATCGACTTGTCCATGAGGAACCCGTGGCCGAGCACGACCGGTGGGCCGTCACCACCGCTGTCGAGATAGGCGATGCGCTGGCCATTGACATCTGCGGTCGGCATGAGGCGAACGCTACTTGTGCGGGCCAACATGGGCGGATGGAAGGCGTCAGCGAGTTGTTCGACCCTGCTGCGTGGTCGCCGGTCGAGGGCTTCGAGCTGACCGACATCACGTATCACCGGGCACGCGATCAGGGAACGGTGCGGATCGCCTTCGATCGCCCCGAGGTGCGCAACGCGTTCCGCCCGCACACCGTCGACGAGTTGTACCGGGCGCTCGACCACGCCCGCATGTCGAGCGACGTCGGCTGCGTGCTGCTGACCGGCAACGGGCCGTCACCGAAAGACGGCGGGTGGGCGTTCTGCTCCGGCGGCGATCAGCGCATCCGCGGTCGCCAGGGCTACGAGTACACGCCGGGCGGGGCGGGGCGCCTGCACATCCTGGAGGTGCAGCGGCTGATCCGCTTCATGCCCAAAGTCGTCATCTGTGTCGTGCCCGGCTGGGCCGCAGGCGGTGGCCACAGCCTGCACGTGGTCTGCGACCTGACGTTGGCCAGCGCCGAGCACGCCCGTTTCAAGCAGACCGACGCCGACGTCGCCAGCTTCGACGGCGGGTACGGCTCGGCCTACCTGGCCCGCCAGATCGGCCAGAAGTTCGCCAGGGAGGTCTTTTTCCTCGCCCGGGAGTACTCGGCGCGGGACTATCACCGCATGGGCGCGGTCAACGCCGTCGTGCCCCACGCCGAGCTGGAAACCACGGCGCTCGAGTGGGGGGCGACGATCAACGCCAAGAGCCCGACGTCGCAGCGCATGCTGAAGTACGCGTTCAACCTCGTCGACGACGGCCTCGTCGGCCAGCAACTGTTCGCCGGCGAAGCCACGCGCCTCGCCTACGGCACGGACGAGGCGGCCGAGGGCCGCGACGCGTTCTTGGACAAGCGCGCCCCGGACTGGTCGCCGTACCCGTATCAGTACTGACGAAGTGGGAGTAGGTGTCATGACCGAGGGCATTGGCCCGGCTCTGTGTGAGCACATACGTCGATCCTCGACGTATGTGCTCACGCAGACCGACGGATCCGGCGGCGCGTCCACGCCGTGACGATCCGTCAGGTGCCGTGATGCCGCCCGGTTCGTGTCACCGCTTCTGCCGTTGACGACGGATGCGGTGACACGAATCCCCCGAGGGGCCGGCTCACGACAGACGGTCCAGACGGCGGATCACGAGCAGCCACGTCAGCACACCGGAGACGGCGATCAGCACGAGAGACAGCTCGCCGGCGTCGACCAGCAGCGCCGCCTCGACGGTCGCCGAGATGCGCGTGGCCAATGTGTCGAAGCCGATCGGGCGCAGCATCAACGTCGCCGGCAGCTCCTTGAGCACGGACATCAAGACGAGGCCGCCGGCGGCGGCGAGACCCGGCAACATCAGCCGCAGGTCGATCCTCCACCATCGCCGCCACCGTGAGGCGCCGAGCAGCCGGGCCACCTCGTCGAAACGTGTTGGGACGGCCCCGACGGCGGCCGCGGCCGGTCCGAACGCCTGCCCGCCGAAGTGCAGCACGTACGAGGCGACGAGCACGGCGAAGCCCTGGTACAGGGCGGTGCCGACGAACATCTGGACCAGTGCCAGGGCGATCACGACACCCGGCAGGGCAAACCCCGACGTGACGACGGCGCCCGCCACGGACGCCGCCCGACCGCGGTGGCGCACGGCGGCGACGGCCAGCGGCAACACGACGGCGACCGTGACGACGGCGGCGACGACGGCGATCCACGCCGAGCTCCATCCCGCTTCCCTGAGGTCGATGACCTGACTACGGCGCGCCCCGGCGGAGCGGCCGCGCACGACCCACCACGCCATCACCGCCACCGGCGCGGCGAGCGCGATCGTGACGAGGCCCCAACACCCGATCGTCGCCGGGACCCGCCACCCCCCCAGCGGCACGGGGACGGGCCGGCGGTTCGCCGTCGTCGTGGTGACGGGGATACGCCGCCGACCCGTCCGCTCGGACACCGTGATGGCGATGGCCAGCACGGCGAGCACGAGCGACATGGCGACCGAACGCACCGGATCGAGCTGGGCGGCGAAGATCGTCCTGGTGAGCGTGTCGTAGCCCACGAACTGGACGGCGCCGAAGTCGCTGACGGTGTACAGCGCGACGAGCAGCGCGCCCGACAGCACCGCCGGCGCGATCTGCGCCAGGACGACGCGCCGGAAGACGCCCACCGGCGACAGCCCGAGCAGACGCCCGCTTTCCTCCAGTGACGGCGGCAGCGCCGACAGGCGGGCGAGCACGGGGAGGTACACGTACGGGTAGGTGAGCAGCGTGAGCACGACGACCGCGCCCGGGAGGCCACGGAAGTCCGGCAGGTTCGACCATCCGAGCGCCTGCTCCAAGAGACCACCCGGCGAGAACGCACTGACGAGCGCGTGCGCGGCGACGAACGACGGGATCACGAGTGGGAGCACGGCGATGAGGCGCAACGCCCGCCGGCCTGGCACGTCCGTCCGCGAGCAGCACCAGGCCATCGTCATCCCGACGATCGTCGCCAGCGTCGTGACGATCACGGCCAGGACGACGGTGCGCCGCAGCGGGCCGAGCACGTCGCTGTCGGTGATCGCCGCCCAGGTCCCGCTGGTGTCGCCGAGCGCGCGCACGAGGAGCGATCCTGCGGGCACGGCGAATGCTGCGGCGACGACCACCAGCAGGACCGTGCGGACGGCGCCGCCGCGGGACCTGGCGGTGATCATCGACGCTCAGCCGGAGAAGCCGGCGTCCTCGATCAGCTGCACCGTCGAGGAGAACTGCGCCCCCAGGGCAGCCAGGTCAACCGAAGCAGTCGCCACGTCGGTCAACGGCGGGAGCTCTGCAGCCGCCGTTGCGCCACCGGCGAGGGGGAACTCCCGCGTCTCTTCGGCGAGGTACTGCTGCGACTCCGTCGACAGCAGGAAGTCGACGAACTCCTCGGCCGCGTCGACCCGCTCGCTGGTCTCGAGCACGGCGACGCCGGAGACCAGGACGAGGCTTCCCGGGTCATCGGCGGGGAAGAAGTGGTTGTCGACGTTCAGGTCGGGGTCCTGCGCTTTGACCTCCAACACGTAGTAGTGGTTGACGAGACCGAAGTCGACCTCGCCGCGGTCGACGGCATCGACGACGGCCAGGTTGTTCGGGTACGTGCGGGCACCGTTGGCAGCCAGGCCGGCGAGATAGTCGCTCGTCGCCTCGTCACCGATCTCGACGCGCAGCGCGCTGATCCAGTCCTGGAACGATGCGTTCGTCGGCGCGATTCCGACCCGGCCCTCGTAGTCGGCGCTCGTCAGATCGAGCACGGACGCCGGCAGCGTGTCCTCGACCGTGCGGTCGGGGTCGAACGCCAGCACCCTGGCCCTGGCGGAGACACCGACCCAGTCCCCATCGGTGGCACGGTAGGCGGGGTCGACCTGGTCGAGCAGTTCGTCGGGGAGGACCTCGAAGCGTCCCTGATCGTCGAGGAACCCGAGCGGTCCGGGCGCCTGCGACAAGAACACGTCGGCCGGGGACTCGTCCCCTTCGGCGTCGAGCTTCAGGGCGACTTCGGTCGAGCCGTCGTAGAACACGTCGATCTCGGTGCCGGTCTCCTCGGCGAAACGATCGAGCAGAGGACCGATCAACTCCTCGCTGCGACCGCTGTAGACCGTCAGCCGGCCACCGTCGTCACCTCCGCATGCCGACAGCGCAAGTGCTGCGCCGATCGCACTGGCGCCGAGGACGACCTTGCGGCGGCGGCGGCGGCGGCGGCCGCCTCGATGAACGGCCGGCGGGACTCGGGGGGAGGTCATCGGGCGCACGATACAGAGACTTGAGCAAACTTGTAAAGCTTGCCTAATAGTTGTCAGAATGCGTCGATGCCGTTGCGCCGCCGTGCCGGGGCCTGGGCTGCAACTCGTCGCCGAGCAGGGTGCGCAGGTCGGCCAGCAGCGACGGATCGGTGCGCTCGTGCAAGCGGTGGCTGCCGTGGTCCACGCGCACGCCACTGACTTCGAAGCTGCCGGCCAGACCGCCGACGACGGGCGCCCGCTCGACGAGCGCGACGTGCCGGCCGGCGCGCGCCGCGTACCAGGCCGCGGCCAGGCCGGCCGGTCCACCGCCGAGCACGACGGCGTCGAACGGTGCCGTCATCGAGTCGGCGCTGGAAAGGCGACCGTGGGCCCGCCGACGAAGCGCACGGTGACCCGGTCGCCGGGCACGATGTCGGAGGCGATGGCCCGCGCCCGCAGCTCGCCGACGTCTGGATGGCGCAGCGAGATCATCGCGTCGTGGCCGTAGTACTCGACGAACGTGATCTCCGACGCCGCCGGGTCGTCGCAGCGTGTGAGCGCCAGGTGCTCCGGTCGCACGAGGACGTCCACCTCGCCGACGGCCGGGCGAACGAGGCCGATCTCGCCGAACGCCGTCGCCACCCGGTGACCGTCGGCGCAGCCGCGCAGCAGGTTGGCGTCGCCGACGAACCCGGCGATCCAGGAGTTGACGGGGTGGACGTACAGCTCGAACGGTCCGTCGGCCTGCTCGATTCGCCCCTCGTTCATTACGGCGACGCGGTCGCCGAGGACGAACGCTTCATCCTGGTCGTGGGTCACGAACACCGTCGTCACGCCCGCCGCCCGCAGCAGCCCGTGGACCTCCCGCCGCAGCCGGGCGCGCAACGTCACGTCGAGGTTGGAGAACGGCTCGTCGAGCAGCAGCACGTCGGGACGCGGCGCCAGCGCGCGGGCAAGTGCGACGCGTTGCTGCTGGCCGCCCGACAGCGTGCCAGGGCTGCGCCCGGCATGTGCGGCGAGCCCGACCATCTCCAGCACGGCGGTGACCCGGTCACGGTCCGGTCGCCGCCCGAGACCGAAGCCCACGTTTTGGGCCACGCTGAGGTGGGGGAACAGCGCCCAGTCCTGGAACACCATGCCGATGCGCCGCTTCTCGGCCGGGACCGCCGTGCGCGAATCAAACAGCAGCTGCTCGCCGAGTTCGATCGTGCCGGCCTCGGGCACCTCGAGGCCGGCGATCGAACGCAGCAGCGTCGTCTTGCCCGACCCGCTCGGCCCGAGCAGTGCACAGATCGTCCCCGGCGCCACGTCCAAGTCGACGTCGCGCAGCACCTCGTGGTCGCCGAAGCGCTTGCTCACCCCGGTGATCCGCAACCGCCGTGACCTCATCACGTCGTCGCGCCTGCCCACGACTGCGGAGGCTAACGCCCGATGACGGACGACGGAAGGTGGCCCTAACACGGCGGCAGCTCGTGCCAATCGCGATCTGGGCGCAGACAGTGTCGGAAACGCGCATGGATCGCGCCCGGTTGGCGAATGGCACGATTCGCCCAGATCCGGGCACCGCTGGCGTCAGGGCGTGGGTTGCACCGACCGCCGACGTGTCCCGCGGCGGCGGCCGGCTCGGGAGCCCGAGCGCAGTGACGGTTCCCAGCGGAAGAGGCGGACCGCGGCGATGGTGCCGGCGATGCCCCAGACGGCGATGCGCAGGAGGCGGTCCCACTGGAACGCGGGTGCGTCGACGGACGGGTTGAAGACGTCCTGGAACGTCTGGGCGAGCGGTTTCAGCGGAAAGATGTCGCCGATGACGGCGAGCCACCGTGGCGGTTCGTCGATCTGGATGAAGACGTCGGAGATGAACCCGAGCGGCAGGATGATCGCGTTGGCGACGGCGGGGGCGGCGTCGGCGGACGGGATGATCGATGCCACGGCGATGCCCAGCGCGGCGAAGGAGGCAACGGCGACGACGAACGTCACGACGGCGACCGGCAGCTTCGCCGGGTCCAGCTCGATGCCGTAGCCGACGATGCCGACGGCGAACATGAACACCACGCCGGCCGCAGCGACGACGATCGCCGCGCCGATGAACCCGGCAATGCACGCCCACGCCGGCAACGGGGTGCCCCGCCACCGCTTGAGGATCCCTTCGTCCCTGCGGATGGGCACCGTGTTGGCGAGGTTCGTGAACGTCGCCGACACCGCCGTGAACGCGGCGATTCCGCCGACATAGAACTGGCGCAGGGGCCACGACCCTTGCGCCGTCTCCACCTGCTCGTTGCCGAGCAGCGCGTTGAACAGCACGAGCATGATCAACGGCAGCATGACCGTGAAGAACACGGCAACGGGCGTGCGGACGAACGTCACGAGCTGGTGCTTGACCTGACTGCCCACGAGATGCGCCGACGACGGCCTCACGAGGCGCCGTCCTCGTCGCCGGCGAGCGCCAGGAATGCGTCCTCCAGCGACGGTCGGCGCACGCTCAACGCGTCGAACTCGATACCCCGCTCGACCGCCCATGCGCACAGACGGTGGACATCGGCCGTCGGCTGCGTCGTCGAGAACTCGAGGCGCCGCCCGTCAACGGTCGCCTCGGATGGGAGCACGGACTCGATGCCGTCACCGCCGTGCGCAGCCGGCAGGTCGACGCGCACGACGGTCACCGATGTCGCCCCGATCAGCTCGGCCGGCGTCCCCTCGGCGATCAGCCGCCCGTCGGCGATGACCCCGACGCGGTCGGCCAGGTGCTCGGCCTCGTCGAGGTAGTGCGTCGTCAACACGACCGTGGTCCCGCCTGCGCCGAGCCGGCGGACGACGTCCCACGCACTGCGCCGCGCCGTCGGGTCGAAGCCGGTGGTCGGCTCGTCGAGGAACAACACCTCCGGGTATCCGACGATGCCGAGCGCCAGATCGACGCGCCGGCGTTGACCGCCGGACAGCGTGGCAATGCGCTGGTCGGCCTGATCGATGAGGCCGGCCAGGGCGAGGACCTCCTCGATCGGCCGCCGGCGTGAGTAGCACGAGCCGTAGACGGTGACCGCTTCGCGCACCGACAGCGATCCCTCGATGCCGGAGGACTGCAACACGATGCCGATGCGGTCGCGCAGCTCCCGCCCGCCGGCTGCGGGGTCGACACCGAGAACGGTCACCTCGCCGGCCGTGCGCGACCGGTGGCCTTCGAGGATCTCCACGGTCGTCGACTTCCCGGCGCCGTTGTGACCGAGCAGCGCGTAGACCTCGCCGGCCGCCACCGCCATCGAGACGCCGTCGACGGCGACGATCCTCCCGTCGTAGACTTTGCGCAGGTCACGCACCTCGATGGCCGCCGGCATCGTGGCGACCCTACGCGCGGCGTGTCGAGATGGGCAGGCCGGTGTCGTTGCGCAGTTGCTCGGCGGCGGGCACGAAGTAGCCGACCAGCGCGTCGCGGACCACGGCGGCAGTGCCGGCCGGCAAGTCGGCGACGGCGTCGTCGACAGACGCGATCATGTGCGTCAACCAGTGGTCGCGCTCGCGCCCGCCGATGTGGAACGGCAGGTGCCGCAGGCGCAGTTTGGGGTGGCCGCGCTCGTCGTCATAGCGCGTCGGACCACCCCAGTACTGCACGAGGAACAACGTCAATCGATGCCTGGCACCGGTCAGGTCGGGAGCCTCCGGGTACAGGGCCAGGAGCACGTCGTCGGTGGCGACGCGCGCGTAGAAGCCGTCGACGAGCCGTTCGAAGAAGGTGAACCCCCCGGCCACTTCGTACAGCGTCGGCGCCGCACGGTCCGTCGTGTCCACGCGCTCACGGTACCTTCGGTCCATGGCCGCCAACCGTCCGACGATGATCGCTCCGGAGCTGGCGCAGTACATCGCTGCTCACGCGGCGCCGCCCGACGCGGCCCTGATCGAGCTGCGCCGGCGGACGTCCGAACTCGGCCGGGCGGCCGTGATGCAGATCAGCGACGACGAAGGCGCGCTCCTGACGTTGCTGACGCAGCTCGCCGGGACCAGCCGCGCCGTCGAGATCGGCACGTTCACCGGGTACTCGTCGATCTGCATCGCCAGAGGTCTGCAGCCGGGTGGCCACCTGCTGTGCTGCGACATCAGTGCCGAGTACACGGCGATCGCCCAGCAGGCGTGGGCGGCTGCCGGCGTCGCTGACCTCATCGAGCTGCGCGTCGCCCCCGCCGTCGAGACGTTGCGCGCCCTGCCGCCCGACGCGACGATCGACCTGGCGTTCATCGACGCCGACAAGCAGGGGTACCGCAGCTACTACGAGGAGCTGTTGCCACGCATCCGGCCGGGCGGTGTCGTGCTCGTCGACAACACACTGTGGTCCGGGCGCGTCGTCGACCCGACCGCTGACGACGACGACACGCTCGCCATCCGCGAGTTCAACGATGCCGTCGCCGCCGACGATCGGGTCGACAGTTACGTCATGCCCGTCTCCGACGGGCTGACACTGATCCGCAAGCGCTGAGCGCGCTCAGACCCGACCGTACGGCTCGTAGTAGTCGTAGGAGTCGTCGCGGTCGGTGCGGTGCGCGTCGTCAAAGTCGGGCGCGTCCTTGACTTGGTCCTTGGTCATGGAGACGTAGACCTTCTCGTCATGGTCGTCGACGCGCTGGACGACGCCGGCCGGGATCAGGCGCTTCTTGCCGAAGATCCAGAACCCGGTGTCGACCACGAGGTACTGGCTGCCGGCGTCGTTGCTCGCTTCGTCGACCTTGCCGATCGAGCCGTCCGTCGCCTCGACGTCGTAGCCGACCATCCCGGTGTCGGTCGTGTTCACGTCATCTGGGTAATCCCACATTGCTGTCATGCCTCGCGCGCTGCCCTGGACGGGCCGTTGCCAAACGGCCCGTGCGTCGAATGTCCCAGTTCGGGTGACACTCATCCCTCGCTCTCTGTGCTCGGCTCGGTGGCCGCGAACGGCACGGTCACGTCGAGTTCGTCCGCGCCGCGAACGAGGCCGACCACAAGATCGCCGCCCGGCTTCACCTCGGCGAGCGCGCCAAACAGGTCGTCCGCGCCGAGCAGCTCGCGGTCGCCGGCCCGCACGAGCAGGTCGCCTTCCTTGATCCCTGCCTCGTCGGCCGGCGAGCCGTCGACCACGCCACGTACGAGGAGGCCGGATCGCTCGTCGAGACCGACCGAGCGCCGCAGCCGGGCCGCGATGTCGGCGCCGGCAAGTGCGACGCCGAGACGCAACCGCTCGTAGCGGCGGCCTTCGCTCATCGCCGCCACGGCGTCACGCAGCCGCTGGTCGACTGCGCGGGCGAGGTAGAAGCCGTGCTCGCGACGGTGCGTGTCGATGCCGACGACACGGCCGGTGGCATCCAGGAGCGGGCCGCCGGACGAGCCGGGCCCGCACGGCGTGGCGTGCTCGATGGCGCCGCTGATCGCCCGTCCGCGCGGGCCGCGAAACCCTGCTTCGGTCGCCGTCACCTGGCCCCACGCCGCCCGCCACTGGTGGCGGCCGGCGGTCACGGCAACGAGGACGTCACCGGGCTCGACCGCATCGTCGGCCCACGCCAGCGCCGCTGCGTCGCCGGTGTCGACGTCGAGCACGACGAGGTCGCCGTCGACGTCGCTGCCGATGATCCGGCC
>JALZMG010000267.1 GCA_030858325.1 Actinomycetota bacterium
ACGCGACGCCAATCGGTGGGCACCGGATCCGAGCCGCCGGCATGGCGGGTGAATCCCAGCGCGCAGACGTAGACGTTGGCATCGAACACGCGCTGCGGCGACCACCACGACCACGTCATCGCTGCCAGCCGGTCGACCTCGGCGCGCACCGGCCCGGCGTCACGGGAGGCGAGGACCGATTGCGGCAGCACGAGAGCAATCCGGCCGCCATCGGGCCGGGCCAGCCGCACGGCGAGGGCGAGGAACTCCACGGCGGTGTCGGCGTACGGCCCACCGCCGTAGTCGCTCCGTCGCCCGCGCCTCGTCGCCGATGCCAGCTGCGAGAGGTACGGCGGGTTGCCGAGCACGACGTCGTAGGTCGACGCTCCCCAGTCGCGCCGCAGCGCGTCGCCGTGCTCGATCCTGCCCGCCAACCCCGCTGTGGCCAAGGCGGATGTCGCCGCGCCGACGGACGGCGCATCGATGTCGATCCCGTGCAGGTCCGGCTCGGCGCCGACCGCCTGGAGCGCACGGCCGGCGGCGACGAGGAATCGACCGTCGCCGCAGGCCGGATCGAGCACGCGCACCGGCGAACCGCTACCGACCCGTGGCAGGTTGTGCGCGACGACCAGCTCGACAAGGAACGGCGGCGTCGGGAAGTCACCACGCCCTTTGCGGTCGTCGACCGTTTGGGGGACGGCCACGGGCCGAGAATAGGGTCCGCGCCGTGGATGCGTCCGAGCGGCGGCAGGATCCGGCGGCGCGATGAGCCGGTTCCTCGCCATCGACCGCACGGACTGGGCGATGCTGCGGGCGGCGACGCCGCTGACGCTGCGCCAGGACGACCTCGACGGACTGCGCGGTATCAACGAGCAGATCGACCTCGACGAGGTCGCCGCCGTCTACCTCCCGCTGTCGCGGCTGCTGAACCTGTACGTCAGCGGGTCACAGAACCTGGCCAAGGTGTCGTCGACGTTTCTCGGCACGATGACACTGCGCGTGCCGTACGTCATCGGCGTCGCCGGCAGTGTCGCCGTCGGCAAGAGCACGTTCGCCCGCATCCTCCAGGCGCTGCTCGCTCGTTGGCCCGACCACCCCAAGGTCGACCTGGTCACGACGGACGGTTTCCTGCACCCCAACCAAGTGCTCGTCGAACGCAGCCTGATGGAGCGCAAGGGTTTTCCGGAGAGCTACGACACGCGCCAATTGCTGGCGTTCCTGCGGGACGTGAAGAGCGGCGCCGACGAGGTGCGTGCGCCCGTCTACAGCCATGTCGTGTATGACATCGTGGCGGGCGAGGAAGTTGTCGTCGCCCGGCCGGACATCTTGATCATCGAGGGCCTCAACGTGCTCCAGGTCGGGTCCGGGGCGACCGAGTTCGTCAGCGACTACTTCGACTACTCGATCTACATCGACGCCGACGAGGCCGACATCCGCGGGTGGTACGTGCAGCGGTTCCTGGCGTTGCGGGAGACGGTGTTCCAGGATCCCAACAGCTTCTTCCGGCACTTCGCCCACCTCAGCGACGACGAGGCGGTGGCCACGGCGGAAGGCATCTGGAACGCCATCAACGGCCGCAACCTGCGCGAGAACATCGCCCCGACACGCAACCGGGCCTCGCTGATCATGCGCAAGGATCCGGACCACCGCATCTCGGAGATCCGGCTGCGCAAGCTCTGAAGGAGGCGGCGATTCCTCGGAGACTTCTCCTCGCTGCGGTACCCCTCACCTCAATGAGAATGTGAACTTCCGAGGCGGGCGGGGAGTTCGGCGATGGAGGTCAGCTCGTCGAGGTCTTCGTCGTGGTCGACGTGCTCGTGCTCCCAGAGCAACGGGTACGGGATGTGCACGGCGTGCCCGCCGAGCGCGAGCACGGGGAGAATGTCGCTGCGCACGGAGTTACCGACCATGCAGAAGCGCGGGGGCTCGACGGCGAGCTGCTCGATGATGCGGGCGTACGTCTCGGCGTCCTTCTCCAAGACGACCTCGACGACGGCGAAGTGGTGGGCCAGGCCCGATGTCGTGACCTTGCGCATCTGGTGCACGAGGTCACCCTTGGTGATCAACGCCAGCCGGTGGTCGGCGGCGACCGCGGCGAGCACCTCCGGCACGTGCGGCAGCAGGCGTACGGTCTCGGTGAGCATCGCCATGCCGGCGTCGACGAGCGCACCGATGACGGGGGCCGGTACAGCACCGTCGGTGACGGCGATCGCCGCCTGCACCATCGACAGCGTGAAGGCCTTAACGCCGTAGCCGGCGATCGGCAGCTGGGCGCGCTCCATCGCCCGCAGCGCGGCGGCGACGTCGATGCCGTCCGGAGCGTACGGCGCAAGGAGTTCGACGAAGCGGGCCTCGACGTCGTGGAACGAGTCCTCGCTGTGCCACAGCGTGTCGTCGGCGTCGAAGGCGACGACGTCGAAGCGCGCGGACACCGACGCAGTCTGGCGGCATCGACGCAGTGAACGGGCGATGAATCGCCCGTCGTGGTGGGCGGAACCACCGCCGGTGTGCGTAGTCTGCGAGGCGACGCTCACGCACGACTTCATCGAGTTGTTCAACCGGCGCACTGCAGCCGTCGACATGACCGGCTGGTCCGTGCAGTACGCCAGCGCCACCGGCACGGGCAACTTTCGCCGACGAGCCGATCGTGCTCGACTACAACACGAACTTCAAGACGGCCAACCTGATCGCCACGCTGTACGCGCCCGACCAGTACCGCATGTCCGACCACGACCCCGTGGTCATCGGGCTGGACCTGCGCTCGGCGCGGATGCCTTCGACGAGTTCGAAGTGGTGCTCGCCGGGATGAACATCCAGCGCGGTGTCAAGAACGCGCTGACGCGCCGGCTCGCCGCCGTGGGGGTTGCCCTCGAGGCCGGCGACGACGCCACCGCCTGCGCCGGGCTGGACGACTTCCTCGGCTCGTCACCTCTCAGCGGGGCAAGAAGCTGACGGCGGCCCAGGCCGACGACCTGACGGCGAGAGCCCTCGAACTGCAGACCCTCATCGGCTGCTGAACCCCGGCCTTCACGATTCCGCGGCGCCGGCGAGCAGGGCGGCCCACGTGTCGATGTCGACGAGCCCGTCGACGGCCAGGCCGTTCGTCCGCTGGAACGCCATCACCTCGTCCTGCGTCTGCAATGAGAACCGCCCGTCGGGCGTCAGCTCGATACCGTTGGCGACGAGGGCCCGCTGGGCGGCGAGCACCGCATCCCCGGTGTCGCCGCGGCGAACGGGGCTGACCAGCTGCTGCCACGTGACGCGACCGACGACGCCGTCCGGCTCGATGTTCGCCTGCTCCTCGAACGCCTCGACGGCGTCCAGCGTGACGTCGTCGAAGAACCCCGTCACCTCGACGGGGAAGCCCTCGACGCCGAGCAGGAGTTGCATCACCTCGACGGCGGTTCCCTCGGCGCCGACGCGGATCGACGGGAACCCCGCCCGCGTGGCGACGACGGGCGCGGCCGCCGTGGTCGTCGTCGTGCCGTCGACGTCGTCGTCCCCTGTGGCCACGACGACACCGATGATCGCCGCAGCGACGACCGTCGCCCCAGCCGCGGCGAGCACGGCGGGGCGGCGCAGCCGATCCCACCGGCGGCTCGGTGCCGGAACCGGCTCTGCCTCGGCGGCAGCATCCGCACCGGAAACGACGCCGACGCGACGATCCGGCACGTCGGCCGGGGTGACGGCGAAGCGGAACAGCTCGGCGTCCGGATCGCGCACGAACAGCACGGGCGTCGCCCATTCGACGTTGTCGATCTCGGCGTAGATCGCCTTACGCGCCTCGGCCACGGCGGCGTCGATCGCCTCCTGGCGGCCGATCAGGTTCGTGTACAGCTCCTCGGCGAACAGGACCGCGGCCTGATCGCTGATCTCGAATTGCATAGCCACGACGGCGGGGACCCCGAGGCGGATCAGCGTCGTGGCCACGCCGGCGTACGGATCGGTCAGCGTCGTGCGCGCGCCCTCGCAGGAGTTGAGCACGACGAGACGCAGCTGGCGCTGGTCCGACAGCAGGTTGGCGAACAGCGTCTCGTCGACCTCGGCGGCGCCGCCCTCGGCGTCCTCGAGGAAGATCACCCCCTCGCCGGCGCCGGTGAAGTCGCTGTGGCCGACGAAGTGGACGATGTGGTAGCTGCCGTCACGCAGCGCCTGGCGCAGACGGCGCGGCGTGGCCGGCTCCAGCCAGTCGACGCACAGGCGACCGGCAGTGACCATGCCGGACACCGCCCGCTCGACGCGCTGGCGCTCGGCGTCGACGTCGAGGGGCGTCAGCTCGGCCGGGCTGGCGACGATGCCGAGGATGCGCACCTGGCCGTCGATCGTCGGCGGAGCCGCCAGCGCCCCGGTGTCGAGCAACCGCACGAGAGGGGTCCGCCGCTGGCTGGCCAGGAACCGCGGTCGCTGGTAGAGGAACTCCCACGGGACGCTGAGCAGTGGCGGTGCGGCGGCCAGCGACAACGTCAGACGGACACCGTGGCCGGCCTCCTCCGCCCGCTGGCGGGCCCGCTCGTACCCCGCACCGACCGCCCCTGCGAACAGCGCGTCGGCGAGCGCGCTGCCAAGCCGCTCGGCGTCACGCTCGGCACTCGGCTCGTCACCGACGTCGCGACTGGCGGGGTGCGGACGATCGAGCGACGTCGCCCGGTGTGCTCGGCCGTCGATGCGGCTGCGCTCCACGGTCGCCCGCCGCGTCGTGCGGCCCCTGGCGAAACGCAGCACTGTGCGTTCCAGTTCGTCGTCGTCGAGCGGAGCCGTGAAGACGCCGGCTGCGGTCGCGCCGGCCGCATCGACCGAGTGCATGTCGAAGCTGCCGTCGGTGCGTGGTGTGAACGTCACCCGGTAGTCGTCGTAGACGTACGTGTCCATCCCAACTGTGATGATCGCCGCCGCAGGGCGTTGATACAAGCGCGCCGGTCAGCGATGAATCGCGTTGAGGTAGTTGTAGACGGTGATGCGGCTGACGCCCATCGCGTCGGCAACGTCCTCGACGGCACGCCGCAAGATGAACGCACCCCGCTCGTCGAGCAAGCGCACGGCTCGCTGCTTGTCCTCCCGCCCGAGCGCCGGCAACCGCCCGCCGAGCTCCGCCTCGACCGCATCGATCAGGCGATCAAGGGCACCGTGCAGGGGCGGCAGGCGCACGGCGGCCACCACCTCACCGTCCCACGACAACGGGACGTCGCCCGGCTCTTGGCGGTCCGGCACGATCAGCGTCGCCCCGACCGCGTCGAGCACCGGCATCATCGCGACCACGAGCGGGTGGCCGCGCGGATCCCGCGTCACGATGCCTCGACGTCGGCGACGTGCAGGTGGATGTGCGTGGCCCCGTTGGCGAGCGCGGCACGGGTCACAGCGGCGACGATGTCCGGCACGTCGACGGCTGCTGCCCGGCACGTCGAGCCGAACGGGCCGAAGTCGACGTCGGCACCCGCCTCGGCAGCGGCGGCGACGGCCGCCTCCACATGTCGGCCGGGGGCACCTTCGACGAACGGCTCGATGGTGAACTCGAGCTCATACACATTGCGATCGTAGGCCGGAGCCCTCGAATCGCTGCGCCGTGAGCAATTCTCTCGTGAGATGGCCGCGGCCGAGTCGACGCTGCGGGCACAGCCCGCACCCTGGGCTCGGTATCTCGCCGAACGAGATGCCTGGCTCAACGCAGATCTGAACGGACGGTTGACTCGGCGACATCGTCCTCGTCGACTTCGGATCGCCGGTTGGCTCGCAGGCCGGCTTCCTACGGCCGGCCGTCGTCATCGTCAGCGACGCATTCCTCCGGTATCGCCCGACCACGATCATGGTCATGCCGTTGACGTCCACCGTACGGACCTTCCCCAGCCACATCACGATCGAGCCGGACCGAGCCAACGGACTCGAGGCGCTCAGCTGTGCACTCGTCGAGCAACTCCGCGCCGTCGCGGTCGAGCGGTGCAGCGCCCCGGTCGGCACCGTCGGACCGGTCATCGGTCATCAGATCCTTGACGTGTTGGCGATGATCATCGGAATGCCCTGACGCGGACGACCTGCGACGAACGCCGTGTGTGATCCGCGCCGGTTGTCACGACCCGGGCGCGCAGTCCTTAGCATGGGCGGCCGATGAGGCAACGAGGCGACTCCACCGGTGACGGGCTACGGCAGGAGGCGCACGAGCTGCTCGGCGCGGCCGTCGAGCTGCGGCGGACGCTGCACAGCTGGCCGGAGATCGGCAACGAGTTGCCGGTGACCCAGGAGCAGGTGCTCGGCGCGCTGGACGGGTTGCCGCTCGACGTGACGGTGCACGAGTCGACGAGCGGGATCGCCGCGCTGCTGACCGGCGCCGAGCCGGGCCCGACGATCCTGCTGCGCGGCGACATGGACGCGCTGCAGATGCACGAGGACACGGGTCTCGACTTCGCGTCGCGCGTCGACAACGCGATGCACGCCTGCGGCCACGACACGCACACGGCGATGCTCGTCGGCGCCGCCACACAGCTCAGCGCCCACCGCGACGAGTTGGCGGGGCGTGTGCTGTTTATGTTCCAACCGGGCGAGGAGGGCCACCACGGCGCCCGCTTCATGCTCGAGGAGGGCCTGCTCGACGTGCCGCCGCTGGCCGACGGGACGGCGTCACCGGTCACCGGCGCGTTCGCCATCCACATCACCTCCTCGCTCCCCGCCGGCTGGCTGGCCAGTCGCGGCGGATCGATCATGGCCTCCGCCGACCGCCTGACCGTCACCGTCACCGGCAAGGGCGGCCACGCCAGTGAACCGCACCGCGCCGTCGACCCGATCCCCGTGGCCTGCGCCATGGTGCAGGCACTGCAACTGATGGTCACCCGGAGCATCGACGTGTTCGACCCGTCCGTCGTCACGATCGCCCGCATCCACGCCGGCACGACGAGCAACGTGATTCCGGAGTCGGCGGAGATCGAAGGGACGATCCGCGCCGTGAGCGAGTCCACTCGCGCCAAGGTCCACGACGGCATCCGCCGTGTCGTCGACGGCATCGCCGCCGCCCACGGGTGCGAGGTGTCCGTCGACATCGAGCCCGGCTACCCCGTCACCGTCAACGATCGCGAGTTCGCTGACACGGCGTTGTCCGTCGCCCGCGACGTCGCCGGGCCGGAGCACGTCGTCCACCTGCCCAACCCGGTCATGGGCGCGGAGGACTGGAGCTACGTGCTCCAACAGGTGCCCGGCTCGATGATGTTCCTCGGCGGCACGGGCGAGGGGCGCAACCCATCCACCGCCGCGCCGAACCACTCCAACCGCGTGATGTTCGATGAGCAGGCCATGGTCGACGGCATCGCCATGTACTCGTCGATGGCCCTCCACCACCTGACGACTTGACGCCCGCGCCGACACGTCGACGCGTCAATCCGTACCGACTCACCGCGTGAGGCGCAACGTGACCAGCTCATAGGGCCGCAGCGTCAGTGCGACGATGCCGTCGCCGACCTCGAACGCGCCGGCCGGCGTCTCGAGCAGGTCGCAGTGCGACGCGGCCGTGATCGGCCGGTCGGCACGCACGCTGGCGCGGACACGGTCGCCGCAGGCCTCGTGGAACCGCACGATCACGTCACCGGAGCCGTCGTCGGCCGGTTTGACGGCGTCGATCAGGAGGCCCCGGCCCGTCACCTCGACGACCGGACGGGCCACGGAACCGGCGACACCGTCGGTGACCACGCGCAGCGGCAGGTTCAACGCCTCGGCTTCGGCGACGACGCTGGCCAGGCCCGCGCCGTGCGGGAACATGCTGACCGTCACCTCGTGGTGGCCCTGGTCGGCGTGCGGATCCGGGTACTTGGCGGCGCGTGCCAAGCTGACCCGCACGGCACCGTCGAAGAGGCCGTGGCCGTAGCGGCCGTCGTTCAGCACGGCGACGCCGAAGCTCGGTTCGCTGACGTCGACGTACCGGTGCGCGCAGACCTCGAACTTGGCCGCGTCCCATGACGTCGAGCGGTGTGTCGGGCGGCGCACGGCACCGAACTGGATGCCGCACGTCGCCGTCTCCGCGCGCACGTCCAGCGGGAAGGCCAGGCTGAGCAGCCGCTCGTCGTGGTGCCAATCCAGCTCGACGTGGACGTCGAGGCGCGGCGATCCTGCCCGCAGCGTGTACGTCAGCACAGCCCGTGATGGGCCGAACGGGCGCTCGACCCGGACCATGCCGACGAGCGGTCCGGCAGCGAAGACGTCGACGCGCTCGGCGGCGGCGATCTCGATCGTGTTGCGACGCGCCCAGGACTCGACGTCCCACGCGTCGTAGCGCACCGGATGGTCGACGGACAGCTCGAGCAGCGCCGTGGCGGCGCCGACCGGCACCAGCTGGCGGGCGTGGGCAACGTCGATGATCGAGTGCAGCCGGCCGTCGAGGTCCCAGGCGACGGCGAGGTGTCCGTTCGTCATCGAACGGTCGGTGAGCACGACGCGGTCGCCGATCGCGGCCGCCGTGGCCACGGCCAGGCCGAGCGCAGGCACCTGCGCCCAGAACGCTGTCCGACCGTCGCCGAGCTGCTGCACCGGTCCCGGACCGGACGGGCCGCCGGCGGCCACGACGACCTCGTCGCGAGCGGTGCTGGCGGAGTTGGCCAACAC
>JALZMG010000271.1 GCA_030858325.1 Actinomycetota bacterium
GCGGCCATCGAGAACATCGCCCCCGTCAAGTCGATGCGCGTCGCCGGCCCCGGCGCCTGGCGCATCTCGAAGTTCTCCACGAACAGCGCCGACACGATGTGCATCGCGTCGAGGGTACCGACCACCCGTCGAGCAACCCGCGCCACGCGGTCCGGTTTGGACGGTGGCCGGCGCTGGGACACACTGTGTCCGCAAGCGAATCAGCCCGTGGAAGGAAGCAACGCGATGGCATTCACCCTGCCCGATCTGCCCTACGACACGAACGCCCTGGAGCCGCACCTGTCGGCGGAGACGTTCGAGTACCACTACGGCAAGCACCACAAGACCTATGTCGAGACGCTGAACAAGCTCGTCGAGGGCACCCCCCAGGCCGACGCCAGCTTGGAGGACGTGATCATGAACTCAGAGGGCAAGCTGTTCAACAACGCCGCCCAGGTGTGGAACCACACGCTGTACTGGAACTCGATGGCGCCCGCTGGCGGGGGGGCGCCGAGCGGGGCCGCCGGCGACGCCGTCAACGAAGCGTTTGGCAGCTTCGACGACTTCAAGAAGCAGTTCAAGGAGGCGGCGACGGGCCAGTTCGGATCGGGATGGACATGGCTGACGCTGGACGGCGGCACGCTGGCCATCTCGGCGACGAGCAACGCCGACCTGCCGATGAAGCACGGCCAGACGGCCGTCTTGACGTGCGACGTGTGGGAGCACGCCTACTACATCGACTACCGCAACGCCCGTCCCGACTACGTCGGCGTCTTCCTCGACCACCTCATCAACTGGAAGCTGCTCGACGACGCCCTCTGACGCGTCGTTCGCTCGACGACTCGCTCGCTCAGGCCGCGTCGGCCGGCGCCCGTCTGGCGCCAGGTGTAGGCGGACGTCGGCCAGGCGCACCTTGGCCAGGCGCAGCCACGTCGGCATCTTGATTGTGTACCGGCCGGGGTCGATCTCGAACCAGCGGTGCGCTGGCTACCTACTGGTCGGTAGGGGGGCGGGTCGCTATGTTGACGTGGTGCCCCAGGAACCCCCGGTTCAGGGACGCTCGACGCGGGAGTTGATCCTCGACGAGGCCGTCGCCTGCTTCGCCACCACCGGCTACCAGGGCACGTCGCTGAACGACATCGCCGCCGGCGTCGGCATCCGCCGACCCAGCCTCCTGCATCACTTCCCGTCCAAAGAGGCGCTGTACGGCGAGGTCTTCGAGCGCCTGCTCTCGGACTGGTTCGCCCGGCTCGACGGCGCCGTCGCCTCCGGCGAGCACGGCTGGAGCAAGGTCGAACTGGTCCTGCGCGCCGGCTTTGAGTACTTCGCCGACAATCCCCAGTACGTACGGCTCGTGCGGCGCGAGGCGATCGACGGCGGCGCCCACCTCGGCATCGACCTGGCCGCCGTGCTGCGACCGATGTTCGAGCACGCCGTGGGCTACTTCCACCGCGAGATGGGCGCCGGCACGTTCCGCCGTCAAGACGCCGAGCAGCTCGTCATCACGGGGTACGGGGCCCTGCTCAGCTACTTCTCCGACGCTCCGTTCCTGCGCGGGCTGATCGACATCGATCCGCTCGACCCACAGGCTCTGGAGACGCGGCGTGACCATGTACTGGCGTTCTTTCAGGCCGCGCTGGTCCCGTAGCTGTGCGCGCCGAACAGTTCCCGGAGGCGTCGCCGGAGGTCAAAGCGACGTGGCGGGACTTCGGGCTTGCCGGGTTCCGGGGCCTCGAGCGCGTCTACTTTCCCGAGTACGTCGGCCTGCGCGTCGAGGAGGTGCGCCAGGGCTACTGCCGCATGCGCATGCTGTTCCGCCCCGAACTGATGCATGCCGGCGGCGTCGTGCACGGCGGAGCGTTGGCGACGATCCTCGACTCCGTGCTCGTGCCGGCGATCGGCAGCGTCGTCGACCGGGAGAGCGACTACTCGACGGTCGATCTCCACGTGCAGTACCTGGCGCCGCTGCGCGACGAGGACTGCATCGCCGAGGGCTGGGTCGTGCGCCAAGGCCGGCGCATCGTGTTCGGCCAGGCCGAAGCGCGCGGCGCCACGTCCGAACGCCTCGTCGCCACGAGCGCCCTGACATACCACGTCACGCCGCGCCGCGCCTGATGCGGCCGCCGAACGCTCGTTCCTCGCACGGCGTACCGAACCGGGCCACCACCCCTCGAACGACGCGACCCGCGCAGGGGATCGCGCGTATCAGGGGGCGTCTCATGCGCTCGTCAAGGGAACGTCATGCGGCCAGGCCGAGCATGACCATGCCCGACCGACGAACTGGATGTGCCGTGAACGAGCTGACCGCCACCCCCCGCAACGACATCATGATCCGCCCGCTCGTGCGTCGGGCCCTGCTCGCCAGCGCAGCCCGGCTGCGGGAGACCACCGCCGGGCTGGATCCGGCCGACCGCCGCCGCCACCAGGCACTCGATCGCTGGTTCGCCGGCTTCGCCGCCGAGGTGCGCGCGCACCACGAGATCGTCGAGGTGTTCGTCCTCCCCAACCTGACCGCGCGGGGTGTCATTGACGAGCGCACGCTGGGCACGATCGCCGCCGACCACGCCTGGGTCGACCACGTAGTCGGCGAACTCGGCGACGCCATCGGGATCCTTGCGTTCGATCTCGGCGACAGTGCGGACTGGCTCACCACGGCGGCCCGCCTGGCCGAGCAGCTCGAACTCCTCTTGACCGGTCAGCTGTCGCGCGAGTCCCGCCTCGTCACTCCGTTGGTCGCGACGAGCCTGGAACCGGCCGAGCACGCGGCGATCGAGCGGGAGATCCTGCGTGGCGTGACCCTGCGTCGCGCGCCCTTCGCCCTGACCTGGCTGCTCGAACACATCGGTGACAGCGAGCGCGAAGCGCTGCTGGCACGAATCTCGTCGCCAAGTCGGCTGATGTGGCGGTCCCGCCGCCGCTCCTACCGCCGCTCGACGAGCGTCGCCTTCGCCACGGTGGACTCCCCGAGCTGACAGTCGCCGCTCACTACGGTGAGCGGCAGATGGCCGCCCGCACGCTCTCGGAGTCCGCGTCGAAGCGGCTGTTGGCCGACCACGGCGTGCCGGTGGCTGAGGAGCGGGTCGTCACCGACGGGGAGGCGGCCGTCGCCGCCGCAGACGAGTTCGGGTACCCCGTCGTGGCCAAGCTCAACGGCGCGCGCATCGCCCACAAGACCGAGCGCGGCCTCGTCCGTCTGCACCTCACCGACGCCGCCGCCGTGCGCGCCGCCGCCGTCGACCTGCTCGCCGCGGCGACACCGGAGGACGGCGACGTCGGCGTCCTGGTGGCCCCGATGGTCAGTGGCAATCGCGAGCTGATCGCCGGCGTGCTGCGCGACGCGCAGTTCGGCCCGACCGTCATGCTCGGTGTCGGCGGCATCCTCGCCGAGGCCGTGGCCGACGTCGTGTTCCGCCCGGCACCCGTCGACGCCGTGACGGCGCAGGAGATGATCGACGACCTGGCGACGCAACGACTGCTCGGGCCGTTTCGTGGTGAGGCTGCCGTCGACCGTGAGCGGTTGGCGGACATCCTGATCGGCCTCGGACGGTTGGCGGTGGCGCGACCGGACATCGCCAGCATTGACGTCAACCCGCTGATCGTCGGGCGCGACGGTGTGCCCGTCACCGTCGACGCGTTGATCGAGTTGGCCGCCGACACCGGCGGCGGCACCGACGGGAGGGCGACCGGAGCGACTCGGCCGAGCCCGACGCCGGAGCAGTTTCGCGCCTTGTTCGAACCGCGTGGCGTCCTCGTCGCCGGCGCCTCGTCGCATCCCGGCAAGTTCGGCTTCGTCGCGCTGCACAACTTGCTCGCCGGCGGGTACCGCGGCGCGGTGTTCGCGACCAACCTGAACGGCGAGGAGATCCTCGGTGTCCGCTCGGTCGCCGAGTTCGGCGATCTGCCCGACGGGGCGATCGACCTCGTCGTCGTGTGCACACCGGCACCGGCCAACACCGAGCTGCTCAAGGCCTGCGCGGCGAAGGGGATCACGGCTGCGTTCGTCACGTCGGGCGGCTACGGCGAAGCGGGCGATGGCGGCCGCCGCGCCGAGGCCGAACTCGTCGCGCTCGCCGACGAGCTGGGGATGCTGCTCGCCGGTCCGAACGGGCAGGGCGTCGTCAGCACGCCTGTCGGCCTGTGCGCGCAGATCGTCGCGCCGTACCCTCCGGCCGGGAGCATCGCCGTGGCCAGCCAGAGCGGCAACTTCGTCAGCAGCTTCCTCAACTACGCGCGAGCCACCGGCGTCGGGATCAGCCGGGCGGTGTCGGCCGGGAACGCAGCGGCCGTGACGGTCGCCGACTACCTCGGCCACTTCGCGACCGATCCGGCGACGCGCGTCGGGCTGGCGTACGTCGAAGGCGTACGCGACGGGCGGGCGCTGTTCGAGCGGTTGGCGCATGCGGCGGCGGCCAAGCCGCTCGTACTCGTGAAGGGTGGGGCCACGGAAGGCGGGGCCCGGGCGGCGGCCAGCCACACCGGAGCGCTGGCCGCGGGCAACGACGACAAGGTGTTCGACGGCGAGTGCCGGGCTGCGGGGATCACGAGAGCGGCGACCATCGAGGAGGCGTTCGAGGCCGCCGCCACGTTCGCCACGCAACCGCCACCGAAGGGGCCGAACGTCGTCGTGTTGACGACAGCGGGCGGGTGGGGCGTCGTGACCTCCGACGCCGTTGCCGGCGACGGCGACCTGCGCCTCCTCGACCTGCCCGACGAACTGCGCGACTCGATCGACCGCCTGCTGCCGCCGCGATGGAGCCGCAACAACCCGATTGACTGCGCCGGCGGTGAAACACGTGACACGATCCCCGACGTGATGGCGCTCGTGGCCGAGCATCCCGCCGTCGATGCGATCGTCTACCTCGGGCTCGGCATCCAGTCCAACCAGGCGCGGATGATGCGCGACGGCCCGTTCTTCCCCGATCACGGCCTGGAGCGGATCGTCACCTACCACGAACGCCAGGACGCCCGCTTCGCCCAGGCCGCCCATGAGCTCAGCCGGAGTGCGGGCAAGCCGATCCTGACGGCGACCGAACTGGCCGTCGCCGACCCGTCCAATCCCGGTCCGGCGGCTGTGCGGGCGACCGGCCAATTGTGTTACCCGAGCGGCAACCGTGCCGTCGTCGCGCTCGGCCACCTCTACCGCGACGCCAAGTTCCGCCGCCGCCGTGGGCTGGTGCTGGAAGGCCCATGACCCGTCGTTCCGGGCAGGGTGCCGGGCCACTCGTCGTCCTCGCGCTCATCGCGCTGCTCCCGGCGCTGGCACTGTTCGTCGTGTGGCGGTGGGCGGCCGGCCAGGCGGCGGGCGCTGACCCGGCGCCTCCGGCGAAGGC
>JALZMG010000316.1 GCA_030858325.1 Actinomycetota bacterium
CGTACGGGGCGCCCCGTTCGGGCGGGCGCAGCCACCAGGGCGTGGACATGCTCGGCCCCATCGGCACGCCACTCGTCGCCGTCGTCGGGGGCAGTGTGCAGTTCAAGCAGAACAGCCTCGGTGGCAACTCCATCTGGCTCACGGGGAACAACGGCACGATCTACTACTACGCCCACCTCAGCTCGTTCCGCGGATCCAGTCGGGGCGTGTCGCAGGGTGAGCTGATCGGCTACATGGGCGACACCGGCAATGCCACGGGCACGCCGCACCTCCACTTCGAGGTCCACCCCGGCGGCGGGGGCGCCGTCAACCCGACGCCGTACGTCCGCGCCGCCGGCTGCTGAACAGCCGGTGCCGCGCAGCGCGTGCGATGGGGCAGGATGGCGCCGTGATCGAGGTTGCCGTCGGCTGCGAATTCGATTTCGTGGCGACCCAGCCGACCCATGCGGTCGTCGTCGTCGAGCCCCATCTCTCCGAACGTCATCGTGTGCTGCGCCAGCGCTTCGCCGTCGACCCCGAAGCCCCGTCGTCGGGATATCTCGACCTGTTCGGCAATTGGTGCCGGCGCCTGACCCTGCCTTCCGGCGACGTCAAGCTGCGCTTCGAGGCGCGCGTCGAGACGTCAGAGAGCGCCGACGCAGCGGACGAGACGGCCCCTGAGCATGCACCGGCCGAGCTGCCAGACGACGTGCTCGTGTTCCTGCTGCCGAGCCGCTACTGCCCGTCGGACATGATCGCCAACTTCGCCTTCGAGCAGTTTGGCGCCAGCCCGCCCGGGTGGGTGCGCGTGCAGGCCATCTCGGCGTGGGTCCACGAGCACGTGCGCTTCGACTACATGTCGGCGTCGCCGTCGGCCACGTCGACCGACGTGTTCGACAGCGGAACCGGCGTGTGTCGCGACTTCGCCCATCTGGCGATCTCGCTGTGCCGGGCCTTGAACATCCCGGCCCGGTACGTGTTCGGCTACCTGCCTGACATCGGCGTGTCCGACCCCGGCATGCCGATGGACTTCTGCGCGTGGATGGAGGTGTACGTCGGCGGCCGGTGGTTCACGTTTGATCCGCGCAACCACGAGCACCGCGTCGGGCGCACCGTCATCGGGCGCGGTCGCGACGCCGCCGACGTCGCCATGGTCACGACGTTCGGCTCCGTCGAGCTGCGCTCGATGACCGTC
Source organism: Actinomycetota bacterium (assembly GCA_030858325.1). Classification (GTDB taxonomy): domain Bacteria; phylum Actinomycetota; class Acidimicrobiia; order Acidimicrobiales; family Ilumatobacteraceae; genus JALZMG01. The sequence continues at coordinate 1,175 of JALZMG010000316.1, forward strand.
GTCGCCGAACCCGTCCCCTGAACCGCCCACGCCGGGTCGGGCGTCACGCCGTCGACAACTGGGCGCGGAGGCTCTCATCATCGAGAACCTGCGCGCCCAGAAGCCGAGACGCCGAGACGCCAGGGCTACTCGGCGACGGTCGAGTCGGCAGCTCGGCGGCCGGCGCGCCCGGCGAGTCCGAGCACGAGCGCTCCGACGAGTGCGGCGATGATCGAGGCGATCAACGTGCCGATCTTGGCCTCGTCGCTCAGCTGTTCCGATTCGAACGCCAGGCCGGTCACGAACAGCGAGACGGTGAAGCCGATGCCGGCGACGGCGCCGACGCCGGCGACGTGACGCCAGTTCGTTCCCGGCGGCAGCCCGCCGAAACCCAGCCGGACGGCCAGCCATGTGAACCCGACGACCCCGACGAGCTTGCCGACGACCAGCGCGACGGCAACGCCGACGAGCACGTTCGACGGGTTCGACAACGAGTCCGCCGACAGCACGATCCCTGCGTTGGCGAGCGCGAAGACGGGCACGATCACGTAGCTCGTCCACGGGTGCAGCGCGTCGATCAGGCGGTCGCAGGCCGACACCGAACTGCGGATCAGCGTGGCGGTGGCGCGTACGTCGTCGGCGCGCAGCTCCGGACGGTTCTCCAAGACGTCGACCAGCTCCTCGGCCTCGAGCGAGGTCTGCAGCGGGCGCGCCGGTGTGAGCAGCCCCATCACGACGCCGGCGATGGTGGCGTGCACCCCCGACTCGTACACGGCGACCCACAACGCGAGACCGGCGACGGCGATGACCGGCGGGTACACGATGTGCAGCCGATGGATCACCAAGATCGCGCCGGCGATGACGACGGTGGCGAGCAGGAATCGTGGCGCCAGCCCGTCGCTGTAGAAGACGGCGATGACGGCGATGGCGCCGATGTCGTCGACGATGGCCAGCGTCAGCAGCAGGACCTTGACGGAGGCGGGCACACGGCTTCCGAGCAGCGCCACGACACCGAGCGCGAAGGCGATGTCGGTCGCCATCGGGATGCCCCAGCCGCCAGCCCCCTCGCCACCCGCGTTGAAGGCGAGATAGATGGCGGCCGGCACGATCATCCCGCCGAGCGCGGCCATCGCCGGGACCGCTACCGAGCGGCGGTCCTTCAACTCGCCGACGACAAGCTCGCGCTTGATCTCCATCCCGACGACGAAAAAGAAGACGGCCATGAGCAGGTCATTGACGACGTGGCCGAGGTCCTCCTCGAACAGGTACGGTCCGAGCTCCAACCGCACGACCGACGCCCAGAGCGACTCGTAGCCGGCCTGCCAGGGCGAGTTGGCCCACACGAGGGCGGCGACGGTGGCGAGGACGAGCAGGATGCCGCCGGCGGCCTCGATGTGCAAGAACCGCACGATCGGTTGGGCGGCGCGGGCCAGTCGGCGATCGCTCCCGAGGAACGTCGGGCGGGCGCTGGGAACTTGTCGTCGGGCCATGGGACTCCGGGTGGTCGGCGATTGACACGTGCCGACCAGACTTCCCGGCTCACCAGAACGGCACATCGTAGGCGGCGGAGAGACCGTCTGCGCCGGTACTGTCGAATCGGTGGACGGCGTGCCGGCGCTCGAGGTACGCCCCCTTCGTGCGTCTGACTGGGACGACCTCGTCGCGTTGTTCGGCGTTCGCGGGGACCCCGCCTGGTGCTGGTGCCAGTTCTTCGTCACGACCGGCGGCGCCTACTGCGAGGGCACACGGCAGGAGCGTGCCCGTCGCAACAAGCCGGCGTTGCTGCGTCAGGTCCGCAGCAGCGACCGGCCCCTCGGGGTGCTCGCCCGGGACGGCGGCGAACCGGTGTATCGATGGGCGGGCTTCCGTGAGGTGGGCCGCATCAGCCCGACCCGCCCGATCATGCGGCTGGACGTGTAGCCAGAGCCGTGCCGGTGTTCGGCGCACCGCGTCGAAGATCCGAAGAGTCCCTCAGCCGACCCTCTCGGAGAAATGTCTCGTACAAACGTTTGCATCTAGTTAGAACTGGTGTATGATACGGTGATGGATGAGCACGCCTTCGCCGACCTCGAAGCACGGGTCCGTGGCGTCTGCGGACATCTCAACGTGCTGCACGGCGAGCTCGTCCAACTCGCCGCCGAGGCGCTCGACACGAACCTGTGGGCGGTGCCCGGGGTGACCTCGATCCAGCATTGGTTGACGTGGCAGGCCGGCATCACCGCCACCCACGCCGACACCGTCGTCCGTCTCGCGCGAGCCCGGGTCACGCATCCGCAGACGATGGCCGTGTTCGCCGACGGCGCCATCTCGTTCGACCAGGCGGCGATCGCCGTCAAAGCACCCGGGTATCTGGATGGGGAGTTCGCCGAGTTGGCGCAATACGCCACCGTCGCCCAACTGCGCCTGCTGGTGCGGGCGGCGAAGCCGTCGCCGTGCCCGAAGCCTCCGGCCCCTGACCCGGTCGAGTCGTTGTCTGGCTGGTTCGATGATGATGGCCGCTATCACCTGCGCGGCGACTTGGATCCTGATCATGGGCGCATCGTCGATGCCGCTTTGGGCGAAGCTCGTGACGCCCTGTTCCAGGCCGGGCAGACGGATGTGACGACGGCGGAGGCGTTGGTGGAGATGGCGCAGCGTTCGCTGGATGGGGCGTCGCGGGCGGCGGGAACGGTTCCGGGCCAACTGGTTCATCGACCCCACCCGCCCAGTCCCGGCGACGTGGACCGACGGCTTGGCCGTCCCGCAGTGGCTGACCGACCTCCTCGGCTGTGACGGCACCGTGTCACCGATCTACACCGAGGGCGGGCTGCCCGTGAACGTCGGACGGACGATGCGCATCCCACCGGACCGGACCCGGCGCATCGTCATCCATCGCGACGGCAAGTGCCGGGTCCCGTGGTGCTCCGCGACCCGCTGGCTGCAGGTCCATCACGTCATCCACGACGAACACGACGGGCCGACCGACACGAACAACCTGATCGCCATCTGCGGCCCCTGCCACCGACTGCATCACCGCGGCCGGCTCGGCATCAGCGGCGACGCCGACCAACCAGACGGGCTCGTCTACACCGACGAACAAGGCCGGGTCATCGACCCCGCCACCCGGCCGATCAAACCCACCAGCCCACCACGCGCACCCGCCCGCCCCTACCGCCACCCCCTCGGCGAACCGTTGCAACGCGACGCCATCATGTTCCGCGAACCCCCAGCCGCCTGAACTCTCCTCCTCGCTGACGACGACCTGACGATCGAGCCGGGGGAGGCCGTCGAGTTCGCCACGACCACCCCGCACTGGTTCGGCGCTCAGGGCCGGCGGGCCCATCTCGAGTCGTGAGTCAGCGCAGGGCGTCGGCTTCGCGGATGCGGTCGGCCAGGCCAGCGTCCGCATCACGATCCAGCGCGAACATCGGCGTCTCGTGCACGAGGAACAGGAACGTCCGGTGGTCGATCACGGCGAGTTCGGACTCCTCGATGGCCACCGCTGTGAGGCTGCGTGGCGCGTCGGAGATGATGGCCATCTCCCAGGCATCGTCGGCATCCAGCCGAGACACAGCGGCACCACGGTGGTCACACTGCGACCTTTCGACTCGGCGCGAAGGGGCGTGGTGTACGCTCCGAACGGGCACCTTCGGCGGACGGGGGGTTTCGGATGAGCATGCGCGCGGCCGACGACGACCCCGCTTCGCCGTCGGCGACGTCAGCGGAGGCGAGCGTCATGGCCGCCACGACCGTCGCCACCGAGGGGACCACCGGGCCGACGCCGACTGCGAACCCGGTCACCGGTTCCTCCGCGGCCAGCGACGAGCCTGGGTCCTCGTCGTCGGCCGCCGCGCCGGCGCCGACCGGGGCGAGCGAAATGCTCGGTGGCGATCACCGGTGACGTGTCGGCGGAGTGGACCTCCACCGCCAGCGGTTTTCAGGCGTTCGTCTACGG
>JALZMG010000317.1 GCA_030858325.1 Actinomycetota bacterium
ACGCGACCGAGGACACCGGCGCGGACATCCCGGGCGGACCGGCCCGGCGAACCGCCGTGGGCAGCACGAGCACCGGCGGCGCGGCGATCCCCGGCGGCCGGGTGACCGAAACCGCACACGGACAGCCTGGGCATCGCCACACCACCGCCGAAGATCGAGCGGACGACAAGGCGCTGCAGACCACGGCGATCGCCGAGGAGCACCACGCCGACCCGGTGACCACGCTGGACCGCGACCGCTCGCTGACCCTCATCGGGCTGCTCCTGCTGGTCGTCGGCGCCCTCGGCTTCGACCTCGACATCGGTCTGTTGGCGATCACCGTCGGCGTGATCCTCTCGCTGGTGGCCCCGCGCGGCGCCAAGGGCGCCGTAGGTCAGATCGCCTGGCCGACCGTGCTGCTGATCTGCGGCATCGTCACCTACGTCGGCCTCATGCAGGACCAGGACGTCCCAGGGTGGCTGGGCGAGAACGTGGCGCAACTGGGCCTGCCGCTGATCGCCGCGCTGCTGATCTGCTACATCGGCGGCGTCGTCTCCGCGTTCGCCTCCACCACCGGGATCTTGGGTGCGCTCATCCCGCTGGCCGTGCCGTTCCTTCAGGGACCCGAGGCGGTCAGCGCGATCGGCCTGATCACCGCCCTGGCGCTCTCGTCGTCCATCGTCGACTCGAGCCCCTTCTCGACAAGCGGGGCGCTGGTCGTCGCCAACGCCACCGAGGCCGAGCGGGAGCAGACCTTCCGGAACCTGATCATCTGGGGCTTCTCGATGGTCGCGGTGATCCCCCTGATCACTTGGCTCGTCCTGGTCGTGCCCGGGTGGCTGTGACACACCGACGGCGGCTGCGGCTGCCGTAGCACGCCCCGGCTGCGCCCCGGACGGATCGCGCCGGGGCGCAGCCGCATCCCACACTGCCGAACGACCATGACCTGGCGCGACGAGGCAGACACCAGAACGACCGACGAGCACTCGTGCGTGCGCGACTTCCTACGAGTCGCCCCACCAGCGATGCCGCCGCAGCGCAGGTCTGCTCACCGATGTGCTCCTCCGGCGGTCCCGCCGACCGCGGCGACGCCGGTCCACCGCTGGTGCCGACGCACGGGCCGCGCTGCTCGCCGGCGCGAGGCGAAGACCTTCGCGACGAGGCCTCGAAGTCGCGTTCGCGCTGGCCGACACCGACGACTGCGAGCGGGCGCTGGTGCACGCCGCCGGTGGCCGGACTTCAGGGCCGACACCCACATCACCTCGTGGGCAGTCGTCCGTGGACCGGCCGTTCCGGGTCGTCAGGCGGAGGGACGCTCGGCCAACTCCACGGCTAGTTGGCGGCTTGCCTCGGGGAGCTTGGAGATCGCCTGTGCGACCAGCTCCGGAGACATGCGCGCGTCCCGTCCGGACATCGGCAGGGCCATGCGGAGGTTGGCGGCCTTGACCGGGACAGCCACGCACCGCACTCCCACTTCCTGCTCGCCGTCGTCGATGGCGGAGCCGCTGCGGCGGATGTCGTGCAAGGCGGCGACCAGGTCGTCATGGTCGGTGATGGTGTGCGACGTCTGCGAAGGGGGCCCGTTCGGTGTACGAGCGCCCGAACGTGCTCTTCAGGCAGAAGAGGAAGGACCGCCTCCCACGCCGGTGCTGTGCTTGAAGACCCGCCGGCCGACTTCGGTGGAGATGCGCATGGCGTGGTGCGACTGCACCTGCTCCACGTGCATCACGCGGTCCCGGTCGAGCACGGCGATGTCGGCCGACTCGCAGAGCTCGGCGACGAGCGCTGCGAGGAGCGGACGCCCCCAGGCCCCGAGCATCGCGCCGGCGGCCTCACTACCAAGGGGAACGAGCCGCGAGCCCAGGGCATGTCGCCGGTTCGGCAGCTGACGCACGTACCCGCGGTCGACGACGGTGCGCACCAGTCGGAGGGTGGTGGGGACCGGCAGCCCGCCCGAAGAGGCGATCTCATTGATCGACGACTGCTCACCGGCGGCCGCAACCCCCTCGAATACGTCGAGGGTGCGGGCAACGGACTGCACTCCGCCGAATGGTGCGGCGTCTTCCACGTGTGGTGTCGGTGCCTGCTCGGCGTGACGCTGCTCGTGGCCAACGACGCGCACTGTCGGCCGGCCGAGCTGTAGCCGTGGGGCCAGGCGCCCACCGCCCGCCCCGGACCCGTCCGCCCATCTGCGCGAGGGTACCGACATGTCCCGCAGGACCTGCTGCCAGGCCGTCGCCGACGGCGCACTGCCCTCAGCCGGCCTTCGCGGCTTGCTCCGCCGTGCGGTGTGCGTGCTGGTGCGCGACGCACCGCGCCGGCGTGCCCTTCTGGCTCGGACCGTATGGGCGCCTGCTGGAGCGATGGGCTCTGGTCGGCCGACAGCCGAGCGGAAGTGACTCCTGTCTCTGTGGGCCGGGTGTCGCTGATGTGCGAGACGGTGCTCCTGACAGCCGCGCGTGGTGGCGACGCACTTCGCAGGGCGCGAGCTGCACCCGTGCCGGCCTCTCCGGGGGCGCGCACGACGCCCAGGCACGGTCGTGAACGTCCGACCCGTCAGCGGCGTCGCAGCCCTCCACGGCAACGGCCGCGTGCTCCTCGTCCAGCGAACGGATGACGGGACCTGGGCGCTCCCCGGTGGGGGCCCGGGGCGGATCGCACGGCTGCCGTACGCCTCGGTGCTGCACCGCAGCTGCTCACCGAGCTGGAAGCCGAGCAGGGCGACGCCGCCTGGCCGCACGCGGGCGGAACAGAACGATGCGAAGGCATCGAGCCCGAGTCCGGCGAGGTGCGCGGTGACGTGAACCGGTCCGCAACCGACGTCGACGACCGGGCCACCGCCGCCGGGCGCGCACGAGGTCGGCGAAACAGGGCGAGGACCGACCGGTCGTACGGCTCGCCTTCCAGGTCCCGCATGGCTCAGCGGCCCTGCCACACCGGCCGCTCTTTGGCGCTGAAAGACTGCACCGCCCGGTGGAAGTCGTCGCTGCCGAACGCCAGCGCGACGACGTCGTCCCCGTCCGGCAGCGTCGCCCGTCGCAGGCGGGTGACCGCCTGCTTCGCGGCCCACATCGTGAGCGGTGCGTGGGTGAGCAGCGGCTGCACCACGGCGGCCGCCACCTCGTCGAGGGACTCGTCGTCGGCTGCCAGCTCGGACACGAAGCCGGCCGCGTGGGCCTCCTCCGCGGTGAGCAGCCGGGCGCGCAGGAGAAGGTCCAGGCTGCGCGCCGGCCCGAGCTGGCTGACCAGCAGGGATACGGAGTTCATCGACAGGCAGTTGCCGAGCGTCTTCGCGATCGGCACGCCGAAGCGCCCGGACCGGGAGGCGACGCGCAGGTCGCAGGCGGCAGCGAGCGCGAGCCCACCGCCGACGCACGCACCGCGCACGACGGCCACCGTCGGCACGGTGACGTCCTCGAGCCGG
>JALZMG010000329.1 GCA_030858325.1 Actinomycetota bacterium
GCCTGAGATGGCCGGGGGACGCGACAACGGGCCGCCGGCGAGCACGTCGATCGCCGGACCGCGGCAACCTTGATGCGCCACGGCGCACCACGAGTTCTGGAACTGCGAGGTCAGCCTCCTCGATCCACTGCTTGTCGACAGGCGCCGGCTGCACGGCCCACGCCAGGTGACAGTTGCATACCTGCTGGCGCTTGCTGTTGCGAGAGACGGCCGATTCGTGACCTTCGACCGCTCGGTGGCATGTCGGCGGTCCCCGGCGCGATAGCCGCGCACCTGACCGTCCTGTGACCGGCTCGTGCCTGCTCTGCCGATTGATGTCACCGCTTCTGTCGGCGGCGGCGACAGCGGTGACACGAACGCCGGTCGCGACTGCGCGGACGGAGCCGCCGACGAGGTCCAACTCGGCGACATAAAATTGGTGCCGAGAGATGGGAGTCGCTCAGAACGGAAGTTGCCGGCCGGCCACGCGCTGCTCGTGGTCGAGCAGCCACGCCTTGGTCTCGAGACCGCCACCGAAGCCGGTGAGGCGGCCGTCGGCGCCGATGACGCGATGGCAGGGCACGACGATCGGTAGCGGGTTCTGCCCGTTCGCCGCCCCGATCGCTCTGGCCGTGCCAGCGGGATGGCCGAGACCCCGGGCCTGCTGGCCGTAGGACACGGTCGTCGCGTGCGGGATCGCCCTCAGCGCCTCCCATGCCGCCAGCTGGAACGGCGTCCCGCGCGGAGCGAGCGGCAGATCGAACTCCGTGCGCGCGCCGGCGAAGTACTCCTCCAGCTGGCGGACGGTCGCCGCGAGCACGGGGTGCGCGACGGCGCCCGGCTGGGACGGCTGGCGCGCATCGTCGCCTCCGAAGCGGATCTCGCGCAGACCGGCGTCGTCGGCGACGAGCGTCAGCGGGCCGATCGGTGAGTCGATGACGTGCTGGAGCATCACGCCGGTCCCTTGCCACCCATGCGCGGCGCAACGGCGAACCCGCTCAGCCGCCACAGGTGATGCAGCGCGTACGACCGCCACGGCGCCCAGCGGGCGGCCCGCTCCGCGCCGACACCGAGCACGGCGAGACTCTTCACAACACCGAGATCGGTGGGCAGGAACACGTCCGGGTCGCCGAGACCACGCATCTGCACGTAGCCGGCCGTCCACGGACCGATGCCCGGCACATCGAGCAGGGCGGCGGTGACGTCCGCAGCCGGAGCGTCATGGTCGAGCACGACGCGGCCGTCGGCCACTCTGGCGGCCATCTCGAGCAACGTGCGACGGCGGCTCCACGGCATCGGCAGCAGCTCGGGATCGATGGCTGCCAGCGCCGCCGGAGTCGGGAAGCGGTGCGCCACCGGGCCTCCGTCCAGTTCCAGCGGCGCGCCGATCAGCGCGACGATGCGTCCGGCCACGGTGCGCGCGCCGGCGACGGAGATCTGCTGACCGATGACGGCGCGCACCGCCGTCTCGAACGGGTCCACGCTGCCCGGCTTGCGCAAACCGGGCGCGGCCGCGACGACCGGGGCGAGCACCGGATCGGCGGCCAGCGCGCCATCCACGGCAGCGATGTCGACGTCGAGGTCGAGGAGGCGCCGCAGACGTCCGACGGCGTCGTCGAGGTCTCGTTCGTCGGCGAGACGGATGTGCGCCGTCACCGCCGCCCGATTGACGCCGGCGGGCCTCAGCCGGGCGACACCAGGCCCATGCACGAGATCGAGTGAGCGGTGGAACACCGCTCCGTCCCACACCTCGACGCCGGGCACGGCGCGTGCCCCGAGAAAGGCGAAGAGCGCCGCCGTGTCGAGCGGGGCTGTCCCCCGCAACTCGAGCTCGGACGTCAGCCCCATCGCCCCATCGTGGCCGCTCCGACCGGCCTGGTCATCAGTCCCCGGCGACGGGCACGTACACGGGACTGGCCGCGATCGCAGGACGCCGAGTCTCGGTGACGACTGGCGCCACGCGCGTCCAGAGCAACCACAGCCCCGCCATCGCCAGGAACACACCCCCGCCGAACGCCGCCCGCTTGCCGAACACGTCGGCGACGGCGCCGAGGGCCAGTCCCCCGACCATCGTGCCGATGTCGAAGAACATCGTGAAGGAGCCGAGCGCGACCGCCCGTTCGTGGTCGTCCACGCGATTCACCGTGGTCGCCATCAACGACGGATAGAGGAACGCCTGGCCGGTCCCGACGAGCGCGGCCGCCGTCCACAGGGCCCAGGGTTGCGGCACGGCGGCAAGGAGTGCGAGCGCGGCACCGGTCGAGGACAGGGCGATCGTGACGGAGCGACGGGCGCCGAGTCGCTCCGGCAGGCGGGCGCCCGTCAGACGAAGCACGAGGCAGACGACGCTGTACGCCGCGAACAGACCACCCGAGCCGGAGAGCCCGACGGCGCGAGCATGATCCGGCAGGAACGCGGCGAACACGGCGAACCCACCGATCCCGGCGGCGAGCACGAGACCGGGACCGAGCGCGGCGGGGTGGATCAGCCGGTGTGCCCGGCGCACGGGCGCGGGAGCGCCCGCCGTCACCGGCATCACGCGGGTGGGGACGGCCAGCGACAGCAACGCTGCGGCGACGGCGGCGCCCGCGGCGACGAGGAAGGCG
>JALZMG010000336.1 GCA_030858325.1 Actinomycetota bacterium
GCCTTCCTTCGACCAGCCGCGCGGCACCCAGTAGCCGTCGAACGCTTCCCACGTCGTCAGCTCGATCTCCTCGAGCCACTTCGTCGCCGACACGTAGCCGTACAGACCGGCCACGATCAGGCGGGCCGGAAAGCCGTGATCGGCCGGCAGCGGCTCGCCGTTCATGGCGTAGGCGACAAGCGCAGTGCGACCCTCGATTGCCGCCTCCGTCGGGAAACCGGCCGTCCACCCGTCCACGGATCGGCCGACGATCTGCGTCGCCCCGCCCTGCACACCGGCTCGCTCCAGCAGCGTGGCCAGCCGCACGCCCTGCCACACGGCGTTGCCGACCAACCCGCCACCGACCTCGTTGGACACGCACTGGATGGTCACCGTCTCCTCGACGCTGTCCAGCGCCAGCAGCTCGTCGAACGTCAGCTCGAACGGCTCGTCGACGAGCCCCGTGATCGAGAGCCGCCACTCGTCGACCGCGACCTGAGGCGTCGACAGCGCCGTGTCGATGCGGTAGAAGTCGGCGTTGGGGATGATGTACGGCGTCAGGCCCGGAATCTCGAACGACTGCACGGACGTCGCCGGCGCGGAGCCGGCAGTTCGGGGGAGCACCGTCGCGCGGCGGGTGGCGTCGACGGATTCGGCGTGACGCAATCCACGAGCGAACGACGTCGCCGCGCCGCTGGCGACGACGACGCCTCCGACCCCGAGCACGAAGCGGCGACGGTGGAGTGTCGTGGTGAAGGTCCGGCCGGGGGCCGCCGTGGTCGCCGGCGCGACGGTCGTGGGTTCGACTATTCCGGCGGCCTCGACGGCGGTCACGTCCACCGGGCGGCGGGCGGCGCGCCAAAGCAGGGCGAACGTGCCGACGCCGGCCACGACAGACACGATGGCGCCGAGCACGGCGGGACCTGTCGCGCCCTGCGGGTCGCTCGACAACGCCCACGCGCCGACGAGGCCGAAGGCGGCGAAGCCGATCGGGGCGACGATGAAGCGGCGGCGAGCGGCAAGGCCGAGCAGCGCCCCGAACACGATCGACATGACGACGATGCCGGCGACGAGTGCGGGCTTGTCGTTGGTGCCGAAGATCGCCACAGCGAGGTCCTTGAGCGACGCGGCGAAGCGGTCGATGAACTCCGAACCGACGGCGGTGACCAGCGTCGGACCGGGGTCGACGAGCGACGTCGTCAGCTCACCTGCGGCCAGTGCGGCACCGGCGGCGACCGCACCGGTCAACGCGGCGCGCGGCTTGGAGACGGGCGGGCGCGTGGTCGGAGTCACGTGGACAGGTTCGCAGCCGATCGTGTCAGAAGGCGAACATGGTTCTCAACAAATCAGAAACTCGCCGCCCGCTCTGGGCCGCGTCGCGACGGCGTCGTACGCTGCCCGGCGTGCACACGGCCACCGGCGCGCTCGAAGTGCTCGTCGTCGACGACGAGCCAATGGTGCGAGAGGTCGTCACGCGCTACCTGCAACGCGATGGGCTGCGGGTCCACGAGATCGGTGACGGTGACGAGGCCATTGAATGGCTGGCCACGCATCGGCCCGACCTCGTCGTGCTCGACATCATGCTGCCGGGCTCGGACGGGCTGGCGGTGCTGCGCAGGATCCGCGCCACCGGCGACGTTCCCGTGATCCTGCTGACGGCACGCGCCGAGGAGGTCGACCGCGTGATCGGTCTCGAGCTCGGGGCGGACGACTATGTCGTCAAGCCGTTCTCGCCACGTGAGCTGGCCGTCCGCGTGCGCAACATGCTGCGCCGCTCGTCCGCCGCGCCGTCGGCGACATCGAGCATGCTCAAGCCGCAGGCCGCCCTTGCGTTCGGACCGTTGCGCATCGATCCGGGCGCTCGCGAGGTGCACATCGACGAGCGGGCGATCGCGCTGACGCCGAAGGAGTTCGACCTGCTTGCGCTTCTCGCTCGTGCACCACGCCAGGTCTTCTCGCGGCGCCAGTTGTTGGAGCAGGTCTGGGAGTCGGCCCCGGAGTACCAGGACCCGGCGACCGTCACCGTCCACGTCGGCCGCCTGCGCCAGAAGCTGGAGGCCGATCCGGAGCACCCCCGCTGGATCGTCACCGCGTGGGGTGTCGGCTACCGGTTCGAACCGTGACGCCGCACCTGGCGGCCAACATGTGGGTGGACGCCATCGGCGACCACCCCGTCGAGGCCGTCGTCGCCGCTGCGGCGATGACGGCTGCGGCCGTCGGCGCGGGGATCGGCTTGCGCGCCGTGACGGCGCGGACGCGTTCGCTGCGCCAGCTCGTGCTGGCGATCGCACTGGCGTCTCTCGCCATCGGTGCGGTTGCGGCGATCGTCCTGGCGCGGCTGATGGTGCTCGACGCCGCGCAGGCGCGCACGGCCATCGGCGTCCTGGCGACGACGGCCGTGTTCGCCGTCGTGCTCGCCCTCGTCGCCTCGGTGCCGCTCGGGCGGGACGCACAGCGCCTCGAATCGGCGGTCAGGAGGCTGGAGGTGGGCGACCGCACGGCGCGCACCGGTGTCCGGCGAGCCGACGAGCTCGGCCACGTGGCCAAGGCGCTCGACGAGTTGACCGAGCGCTTGGACACGCTGGAGCGCGAACGCGCCAGCTTCGAGCAGGAACGCCGGGCCATGCTGACGAGCGTCGGGCACGACCTGCGCACGCCGCTGAGCGCGCTGCGCGCGGCGATCGAGGCGCTGGCCGATGGTGTGGCCCCCGATCCGCAGCGCTACCTGCGGGCGATGTCGCGCGACGTCGAGGCGCTCGGGTCGCTCGTCGACGACCTGTTCCTGCTGTCGCGGATCGAGTCCGGCCGCCTCGAGCTGCTGCGCGAGACCGTCGACGTGTCGGAGATCGCCGACGAGGCGATCGAGGCGCTGGCGCCCGTCGCGCGTCAGCGAGGGATCACCCTTGAGTTCCGAAGGGAGAACGAGGCGGTCGTGGTCGCCGGCCCTCACGAGCTCGGAC
>JALZMG010000354.1 GCA_030858325.1 Actinomycetota bacterium
GCGCGACACGGCCGGGCGAGATGCATGCCGGCCTCGTCGGGTGTGCGATCGCGCTTGGCGAGGTTGCACGGGCGGCACGCCGCAGCGACGTTCTCCCACACGTGCTCGCCGCCACGGGAGCGGGGCAGCACATGGTCGATCGAGTCGGCGGTGCTGCCGCAGTACTGGCAGCGATAGTCGTCGCGAGCGAACACGGCGCGCCGGGACAGCGCCGTGCGGCGGTGGAACGGCACCTTGACCATGTACCGCAGGCGGATCACGAGCGGGCTGGGCAGCGTGATCGACGGCGACCGCAACTCGGTGCCGTCGGCCTCGATGACGTCGGCCTTGGCGGCCAGCACGAGGCAGGCGGCGCGCCGCGCCGGGACGACGCTGAGCGGCTCGTAGCTGGCGTTGAGAACGAGCGCGCTCCGCAACCGACGTCCTTACGGTCTCCGGCGTGCTCGACACCCGGTCCGTGTCAGCGCTGCCTGCGACACCACGCCAGGTAGTGAAGCACATCCTGGCCCGACGGCGCGTGCTGGGTTCCGCCGTACTGTGTGACGAGCCGGAAGCGGACGTACTCCGGCGCAGGCACGGGCAGGAACGGTGCCCGCCGCCACCACCCGCGCGGCGTCAGCCGCCGCCACTGCCCGACGGCCACCGGACACAGGCGCGGATGGCGCACCACGGTGAACACGACGCCGGCGAAGAACCGCAGGTTCACGCTCGCGCACCCAGCGCACGACGCCGTCTTGTGCTCAACGTGCCTTCTGGGCGCGGAGGTTCTCGAAAATGGGCTCTCCGCGCCCAGATCGCCTCATGAGTCACTCGGTGGCGGACGGGGCCGGGGGCTTGGGTTCCTTGGGCAGGCCGAGGACCATCTCGCCGATGATGTTGCGCTGGATCTGCGACGATCCCGCGTAGATCGTGCCGGCCCTGGCGTTGAGGAACGTGTTCGTCCACGAACGCGTCGAGTTCGGGGCGCCGGCGTCGTCGGTCTGGAACGCCGTTGACGGGCCCCGCCCGGTCGGCACGAGCGCGTCGGGACCGAGGATTTCAACGGCGAGTTCGGTGACCTGGCGGTGGTACTCACTCCAGTACAGCTTCGTGATCGCCCCGTCCGGTCCAGGATGGTGACCGGCGAGGAATTGGGTCAACGTGCGCATGCCGAGGAAGCGCATGACCTGCACCTTGGCGTAGCACCATGCGAGCCGCTGGCGGATCAGCGGATCCTGGTCTCGCCCACGCTCGCGGGCGAGCACGAACAGCCGGTCGAGCTCGGCCTGGAAACGGATCGACATCGTCGCCGCGGCCTCGCCGCGCTCGAAGCCGAGCAGGCTCATCGCCACCGCCCAGCCGTTGTTCGGCCCGCCGACGATGTGGTCCTTCGGGCACACCGCATCGGTGTAGAAGACCTCGTTGAACTCGCTCTCCCCGGAGATCATCCGGATCGGCCGGACCTCGATGCCGGGCTGGCGCATGTCGACGAGCAGGAATGAGATCCCCTTGTGCTTCGGTGCCTCCGGGTCGGTGCGGGCGAGCGTGAAGATGTGGTCGGCGAGATGCCCCGCCGACGTCCAGATCTTCTGCCCGTTGAGTACCCACTGGTCACCGTCGAGCTGTGCCCGCAGGCCGAGGCTGCCCAGATCGGAGCCGGCGTTGGGCTCGGAGTAGCCCTGACACCAGCGGTCCTCGCCGGACAGGATGCGCGGCAGATAGTGCTGCTTGTGCTCCTCGGTCCCCCACAGCAACAGCGTGTTGCCGAGCATCTGGATGCCGAACACGTCGTTCGGACCGCCAGTCGGCACGCCGGCCTTGGCGAACTCCTCGGCGATGAGCACCTGCTCGAGCGGCGACAGGCCACCGCCGCCGTACTCGACCGGCCAACCTGGGGCGAGGTACCCCGCCTCGTACAGCACGCCGCGCCACCATGTGACGAACTCGCCGATCTCCTCGCCTTCCAGGCGGCCGATGCCGGCCCAGTCGCTCGGCAGCTTCTCGGCGAGGAACGCCTGCACCTTCTCGCGGTACGCCTCGGCCTCTGGTCCGTAGGTGGGCTTCACGTCCTCGATCGTATGCGCTCGGACGGCTCAGCTTTGACCAGGACGGGCCGTCACCGCAGCGTCGTCGAAGACGCGGACGGCGTCGGCTGCGGCGCTGACGTCGTGTTCGCGAGCGATCGCCGCAGCCCCGACGAGCGGGGCCTCGCTGCCGAGCACTGTGAGATCCACCTCCACGCGATGCTCGCGTGGATCGGGGCCCGCCCGAAGGTGGGAGAGGCGGCTGCGCAGGTCCAGCT
>JALZMG010000365.1 GCA_030858325.1 Actinomycetota bacterium
CCGCCGACGAGCTGGATGTGCTGAGCGCACTCGACGAACTCCTCGTCGACGGGCGAAGCGACGGCGCCGTTCTGCTCGGTCACCTCCCGCACGGCGACGTCGCCTGCCTGCTCGCCGGCGTTGCTGCCGCCGCCGACCCGGTGCTCGCCGGTCGCGGCATCTACGTGGGTGCGGCGCGCAAGGAGGAGTTCGGCCTGGCGATCGCCGAGGCGCTGGGCACCGGGCTTCCGGTCGTCGCTCCTGCAGACGGCGGTCCCGCCACCTACGTACGTCACGGCGTCACAGGCATGCTCACCGACACGTCGTCGATCGAGGAACTCGCTGCGGCGATGACCGCCGCGCTCGCCTTGCTCGCCGTTGCCGGACGTGACGAGCGAGCGCAGCGCGACGTGCTCGACCACCTGACGATCGAGCAGATGGCGCAGCGTCTCGTCGCGCTGTACGCGCCGCAGCGCGGTGAGGCGGCGTGAAGCTCCTCGTCGTCAGCCCCGACTTTGCCTCGCACTACACGCCGTTGGCGGCGATCGGAACTGCCGCCCGCCGGCGCGGTGCCGACGTGCTCGTGGCCAGCGGCCCGGCGGTCGCCGCGCGTCTCGGCACCGACGGCTTCGGGTGGCGCGAGCTGCTCATGAGCGCCGGGAGCAACCCCGGTGTGCTGGCGCCGGCGAACGACGACGAGGACCCGACCGACATGGCGGGCTTCTTCACCGCGACGCGGGCGGGCATGATCGCCACGCTGCGCTACCAGGCCGACATGCGCGGCGCCGATCTGCTGTGGCGGCCGGGCGAGGTCGCCCGTTCGGTGCTGCGCATCGTCGACAACGAGCAGCCCGACAGCATTGTCGTCGACCACCTCGCGTTCGCTTGCACGCTTGGCCTGCGCGCCGGCGGGTGCCCGTTCACGACGTTCGTGCCCGGGCACCCGTCGCAGTTGCCCGTCGGCGACGAGATCTACGGACATCCAGTCGCCTGGCCGTCGTGGGTCGACCCGGATGACGCCGCGCTGGCGCAGCTGCTCAGGCGCTGCGCAGGCGTGCGCGAGGCGGTGACCGCCGACTACAACCGCGTGTTGGCCGAGCTGGCTCCGGGCTGCGACGCGGTCGACGACGCGTTCGCCGCGCACGGCCACGACGTGCTCTACAACGCACCGGGCGCGCTGCGTGACGTCGGCCGGGACCCGATGCTGCCCGTGCGTCATCGATTTCTCGGCAGTTGCGCCCGTGACGAGGGCCTGGACCGGGTGAGTGTCGAGTGGCTCGGCAAGCTCGACGGCGAGCCGTTCGTCTACGTCTCGTTGGGCACGTTCCTGTCGGCGCGCACTGACGTCCTGCGGCGGATCGTCGATGCACTCGTCGCGCTGGGTATGCCGGCGGCGATTGCCACCGGTTCATGCCCGCCCGGCGCGCTGGGCGCCTTGCCGCAGGACTGGCTCGTCGCACCCGAACTGCCGCAGGTCGCGCTGCTCGATCACGCGTCGGCGGCAGTGACCCACGGCGGCAACAACACCGTGACGGAGGCGCTGACGGCAGGCTGCCCGATGGTCGTGCTGCCGTTTTCCACCGATCAGTTCGCCACCGCCGCCGACCTGGAACGGACCGGCCTGGCGACCTCGCTGGATCCCAATCGAGTGCGCCGTGCCGAGCTGGCCCCGGCAATCGCCGACGCCGTCGCGGCGCGAGATCGGTGTGACGTCATGGCCATCGCGAACGCGTTGCGCGCGGCCCCCGGCGCGGACGTGGCCGCGGCCCGCCTTGTCGCCGGCTCGTCCACTCCTGCCACCATGCGGGGATGACCGAACTCGCCGTCACCGCGCTGTGGCGGTACCCCGTCAAGTCGATGCAGGGCGAGCGGCTCGATCACGCCGAGATCGACGAGTGGGGCGTCCGCGGGGACCGGCAGTGGGCGCTCGTCGATCGCGCCACCGGGCTCGGCCTCACCGCCAGGCGGGTGCCGCAGCTGCTGTTCGCGGCGGCCCGGCACGTCGACGCCGACACCGTGTCGATCCAGCTGCCGGACGGCCGGTTGACGACCGACGACGCGGTGCTGTCTGCATGGCTGGGACGCGACGTGACGCTGCAACGCGCCGGCGAGGAACCCGGCACGTTCGAGATCGCCACCGACTTCGAGGACGAGGAGGGTTCCGAGTGGGTCAGGTGGCAGGGTCCTACCGGCACGTTCCACGACTCGGCCAGGGCGCGGGTGTCAATCGTCTCCGACGCCACGATGGGCGCGTGGGAGCATCGTCGCTTCCGCGCCAACGTGATCGTCGCCGCGGAGTCGCCCGGAGTCGAGGACAGGTTCGTCGGTGGCCGGGCGCAGCTCGGGGCGGCGATGCTCGACGTCGTCAAGCAGATCGACCGGTGCGTCATGACGACCCGACCGCAACCGGGCGGCATCGAACGCGACCTCGACGTGCTGCGGACGATCAACCGCCAGCGTGACAGTTTCCTGGCGGTCGGCGCCCTGGTCGTCGCACCCGGCGCCGTCGCCGTCGGCGACATCCTGCGCCCGACGCCCTGATCACTCGCGCAGCGGACG
>JALZMG010000380.1 GCA_030858325.1 Actinomycetota bacterium
CAGCTGGCCGCCGGAGCGTCCAAGCGCGACGCTGCGGCGAGCGTTGCCGGCCGGCTCGGCGTGCCCAAGCGTCGCGCCTACGCGTTGGTCACCAGCGGCACGCAGGAGCGCGACTCGTGAGCAATCATGACGGTCACCGATGACCGAGTACAGCCAGATGGTCGGGGCGGGGCCGAGCGCGGCGTTCTTCGACCTCGACCGCACGCTGATCGCCGGTTCCTCGGCGTTCATCCTCGGCACGACGGCACGCGCGGCCGGGCTCGTGCCGACGCGCCAGTTCGTCCGCGACGCGGCGTCGGCCGTGGCGTTCAAGCTGCGCGGGTCGAGCGACCGGACGACCGACGACGTCCGCGACCGCATCCTCGGTGCCGTGCAGGGCCTGCGCCAGGACGACCTGTTCGCGCTGAACGCAGAGGTCCTGCCGAAGCTGCTGGCCAAGATCCGCCCGGAGGCGCGGCGGCTGCTCGACCTGCACCGCCACGCCGGCCGAGCGACCTACATCGTGTCGGCGGCGCCCGTCGAGATCGTCGAGCCGCTGGCCCGGTCGCTCGGCATGACGGCGGGGATCGGCACGCGCAGCCGCGTGGTCGACGGCGTGTACGACGGCGAGCTGGCGGGGCCGTTCTGTTACGGCGCCGGCAAGGTGACGGCGATGGAGGAGATCGCCAGGTGGGACGGGCTGGACCTGGCCCAGTGCTACGCGTACAGCGACTCGGCCAGCGACCTGCCGATGCTGGAGGCCGTCGGCCACCCCGTCGCCGTCAACCCCGACGGCCGCCTCGCCCGTCACGCTCGCGCCCACGGCTGGCCGATCGTCCACTTCAGCCAGCGGACGAAAGCAGTCGTGCGCCGCTCCGTGATGGCCGCCGGCGCCGTCACGCTGGCCGGCTCCTCGTTCGTCGCCGGCACGAGGCACGCCCGCCACGTGGCCAGAACGGACAGACTTGGGCCGCGGGGGTCTCGGTAGCGTCTTCCTTGTGAGTGAGCGAGTCTTCGAGCGAACGGACAATCACCACGGTCGGTTCTACGTGACGACGCCGATCTACTACGTCAACGACGCGCCCCACGTCGGCCACGCGTACACGACCGTCATCGCCGACGCCCTGGCCCGCTGGCACCGCTTGGCCGGCGACGACACGCTGTTCCTCACAGGCACCGACGAGCACGGGCTGAAAGTCGCCCAGTCCGCGGTGGATGCCGGCGTCACGCCCCAGCAGCAAGCCGACCGCAACGCGCGACGCTTCCGCGAGGCGTGGCAGCTCCTCGACATCTCCAACGACGACTTCATCCGCACGACCGAGCCGCGCCACCACGCCGCCGTGCAGGAACTGCTGACGCGCGTCAAGGACAACGGCGACATCGAGCTGGACACGTACGAGGGCCCGTACTGCGTGTCCTGCGAGGCGTACTACCAAGACGGCGAGCTCGTCGACGGGAACTGCCCGATCCACCACCGGGCCGTCATCCGGTTGAAGGAGGAGAACTACTTCTTCCGGCTCAGCCGCTACCAGCAGCGGCTGATCGACTGGATCACGAACGACCCCGACGTGATCCAGCCGGAGTCGAAGCGCAACGAGGTGCTCGGATTCCTGCGTCAGGGCCTCGACGACGTCTCCATCACGCGCACGTCGCTCGACTGGGGCGTGCCCGTGCCGTGGGCGGAGGGCCACGTGTTCTACGTCTGGTACGACGCGCTGATCAACTACGCCACGGCGATCGGCTTCGGCACCGACGACGAGCGCTTCGCCACGTGGTGGCCGGCCGTGCACCACCTGATCGGCAAGGAGATCATCCGCTTCCACTGCGTGTACTGGCCGGCGATGCTGCTCGCTGCGGGCCTCGCCACGCCCCATCGCGTGCACGTTCACGGCTGGCTGCTGCTCGGCGGCGAGAAGCTGTCGAAGACGGTCCACGGCGCGGCCAACCTGACCGATATCGCCCCGGCCCGCCTCGTCGACGACTTCGGCGTCGACGGCTTCCGTTACCACTTCCTGCGCGACGCCCCGTTCGGGCCGGACGGCGACTTCACCTACGAGCGCATGGTCGACCGCTACAACGCCGACCTCGCCAACAACCTCGGCAACCTGCTCTCGCGGGTGGCGACCGTCGTCGACAAGTCGTGCGGCGGCGTGGGGCCGGCGCCCAGCGCGACGAGCCCGCTGGCAATCGTGGCGGCCGACGTCGTCACCGCGGCGGCGGCGGCGTGGGAGCGTGTCGAGCCTTCGGTCGCGCTGGATGCCACGTGGCGCCTGATCCGCGAGACGAACGCCTATCTCGAGGCGACCCAGCCGTGGAAGCTGGAGCCTGGCGCCGAACTCGACGCCGTGCTCGGCGACGCGCTGGAGGCGTTGCGCATCGTCGTCATCCTCGCCTCGCCGGCGATCCCCGCGACAGCGCAGGCGATGTGGGAGCGCATCGGCCTGCCGGGCCCCGTGACGGACCGGCGCGTGCCCGGTGACGTGGCGTGGGGCGGGTACCCGGGCGGCCTGGCGGTGACGAAGGGGTTGCCGCTGTTCCCGCGCATCAAGGCCGAGTGATCGTGCCGTCGCCCGCCGGGTGGGTCGACTCGCACTGCCATCTGCCGACGGAGACGCCTGAGGCGACCGCCGAGGTCGTCGCCGACGCCGTTGCGGCGGGTGTGACGACGCTCGTCACCGTGGGCTGCGATCGGGAGACGTCGCTGGCCGGACTGGCCGTCGCCGCCCACCACTCGCAGGTGCACGCCACCGTCGGGCTGCATCCGCACGAGGCGCGCCACGGCGTCGAGACCATCGCCGACCTGTTCGGCGCAGGTGCGGCCGCAGGCGCGGCGCCGATCGCCGTCGGCGAGTGCGGCCTCGACTACCACTACGACCACTCGCCGCGCGACCAGCAGCGGGAGGCGTTCGCCGCGCAGATCGGGATCGCCAACCGACTCGGGCTGCCGCTCGTCATCCACACCCGGTCCGCCTGGGACGACACGTTCGCCATCCTCGACGCCGAGGGCGTGCCCCAGCGGACCGTGTTCCACTGCTTCACGGGCGGCCCGGAGGAGGCCGCGCAGTGCCTCGCCCGCGGCGCGTTCGTCAGCTTCTCCGGCATCGTCACGTTCAAGGGCGCCGCGCAGGTCGCCGCGGCGGCGGCGGTTGTGCCGCTCACGCGCACGCTCGTCGAGACGGACAGCCCGTACCTCGCGCCGGTCCCCAACCGGGGTCGGCCGAACCGCCCGGCGTGGGTCACCCACGTCGGCGCCAGGTTGGCGGAGATCCACGGCGTCGCCCCCGGGGTCGTCCGCGACGCCACGGGCGAGGCCGCCCGCCTGGCCTTTCCGGCGATCGCCGCGCCGTGATCTTCGCACTGCAGGTTGCATCCGACCGCAGCGGCCCGTTTGCGACTTGCACAACGGCGGTCTAGCCTTTTCCGCCCACCACCTGGCCCGACGTTCCTGCGGGCCTCGACATGCGGAGCGCACGCTGAAACTGGACCGAGCCGACCGTCGTCGCCTGGCGTTGGCCAGCGCGCTGACCGCGGTTGCGCTCCCCGGCGTGCTGCTGGCCAACGACCGGCGGGAGGGGGGCACGAACGGCGCGCCCAACGTCGCCGCCGTCGGCCTGGCCGCAGAGGGCTCGACCGTCGGTGGTGCTCCCGGCGAGCCGGCCGTCCAGGAGGAATCGAGCGTCATCGAGCCGCTGTACCTGTCCAGCCTGCCGCCGAGCCCCGAACCGGCGCCGGTCGAGGTGGCCATCGGCACGACGGATGACATGCTCGTCGCCCGGTTGATGGCCACCTACTCCGGCGATGTCAGCGGGTCCGACGTGTGCTGGTACAACGGCATCCCCGGCGGCGAGCTCGTGACCGTGCGCAATCCAGCCAACGGGCGGGTGTTGGAGTGTTTCACCGTGTACCGCGACGGCGACGATCCCGGCCTCGTGATCCTCTCGCCGGAAGGGTTCAAGCTCCTGGCCGACGTCACCGACGCGCCGGTACACGTCGAGATCCGCCAGTGACCCACTCGCGCCATGCGGTGCGCGAGTTGCTGACCGGCCGGGGCCTGGCCCCGCGCCGTGACCTCGGACAGAACTTCGTCGCCGACCCGAACACGGTGCGCCGCATCGCCGCGCTGGCCGGGGTCGGGTCGGACGACCACGTCGTCGAAGTCGGTGCCGGGCTCGGGTCCCTGACGCTGGCGCTGCTCGAGACCGGTGCCACCGTGACGGCGATCGAGCTCGACCGCGGGCTGGCGGCGGCGCTGCGCGACGTCCTCGCCGGCCGTCCCGATGTCGCCGTCGTCGAGGCCGATGCGTTGACGCTCGACTGGCCCACGGCCCTGGCCGGGCACGACGAGTGGGTGCTCGTCGCCAACCTGCCGTACAACATCGCCACGCCGCTCGTCGCCGACCTGCTCGACGGTGTGCCGGCCATCTCCCGGATGCTCGTGCTCGTGCAACGTGAGGTCGGCGAGCGCCTGGCGGCGGCGCCAGGCTCGGCGGCGTACGGGGCGATCAGCGTCAAGGTCGCCTACTGGTCCGCGGCGCGCGTCGTCGGCCACGTGCCCGCTTCGGTGTTCGTGCCCCGGCCCAACGTCGAATCCGCGCTCGTCGAGGTCGTCCGCCGTGCACCACCGCCGGTGGACGCGGCGGCGTTGTTCGCGCTGGTGCGGAAGGCATTCGGGCAGCGCCGCAAGATGCTGCGTCGCTCCCTGGCCGGCACGGTCACCGACGCCCAGTTCGCCACCGCCGGCGTGGCCCCGACCGCCCGCCCGCAGGAACTCGATCTCGACGCGTGGTGTCGGCTGGTGGACGCGACCACGTGAACGTCGTCACCGTGCCGGCGCCGGCCAAGTTGACGCTGTCGCTGCGCGTCGTCGGCGTACGCTCCGACGGGTACCACCTGCTCGATGCGGAGATGGTCACGCTCGACCTGGCCGACGAGTTGTGCATCGACCCGGGCGGTCACGGCATCACCGTGAGCGGTCCGTTCGCCGCCGGCGTGTCGGCGGGGGCCGACAATCTGGTCGCCAGGGCGTTGGTGGCGACCGGCCGGCAGGCCGGTGTGCACATCGACAAGCACATCCCGCGCGGCGGGGGGTTGGGGGGCGGCTCCGCTGATGCTGCGGCGATCCTGCGCTGGGCCGGCACGAGCGACCTGGACGTGGCCGCCTCGATCGGCGCCGACGTGCCGTTCTGCGTGGTCGGCGGGCGGGCCAGGGTGCGCGGCATCGGCGAGATCGTGGAGCCGCGCCCGGCGCAGCACGTCGTCGTCACGCTCGTCGTCCCGCCGCTGCACGTCGCCACGCCCGCGGTGTACCGGCGCTGGGACGAACTCGGTGGCCGCACCGCCGACGGCCCGAACGACCTGGAACCGGCAGCGTTGTCCGTCGAGCCGCGCCTCGTTGCGTGGCGCGAGCGGATCGGCGACCTCACCGGCGAGTCGCCCGTGCTGGCCGGCAGCGGAGCGACGTGGTTCGTGACTGGCAGACGCGACGACGCCCTCGCCCCGTTACGTGCGGAGGGCGCGGTGATCGTGGTCGCCGGTCACGCGGCCTGATGCGGCCGCCGCACGGCTCGTCGCGCTACTTGCGGCGCTGGTGGCGGGTGCGGCGCAACATCTTCTTGTGCTTCTTCTTGCGCATCCGCTTGCGGCGCTTCTTGATCAGCGAACCCATGAGGGCCACGACACTACCGCCGGCCTCCTCGCTTCGCACTCGGTCGGGGGCGCGGCCGCGGGAGTGGCGCTACCGTGATCCGGCGACGACGGTCCGGGGTCGTTCAATCGGTAGGACGCCTGATTTTGGTTCAGTGAATAGGGGTTCGATTCCTCTCCCCGGAGCAATGACCGGACGAGGAGGCGACACGAGAGGAGGACCGATGACCGTCATGGCGTTCCCCGGCCACGCAGGCCGCTGTTGGCCGCTCCCTCGCTGGCGCTCGCTCGCTGGCACGAGAGACGCGGTGCACCAGTGACCGTCACGGCGATCGTCCTGGCCGCCGGCGAGGGCACGCGCATGCGCTCCAGCCGGCCGAAGCCGTTGCACATGATCTGCGGGCGGGCGATGGTGCTGCACGTCATCCATGCGCTCGAGCGGCTGCGCCCCGAACGCACGGCCGTCGTCGTCGGCCACGGCGCCGAGCGGGTCACGAAAGAGGTGCAGGACATGGCACCCGGGTGGGCGAACGTCGTGTTCGTCGAGCAGGCGCACCAGCGCGGCACGGGCGACGCAGCTGCGCACGGCATGTCGGCGCTGCCAGGCGACGACCTCGACGACGATGCGACCGTCGTCGTGCTGCCGGGTGACGCGCCGCTGCTGCGCCCGGAGACGCTCGACGAGCTCGTCGCCACGCACGTCGCCAATCAGAACGCGGCGACGCTGTTGACGTCCGTGATGGACGACCCGACGGGCTACGGGCGGGTCATCCGTGCCAACGACGGGCGCGTGCTGCGCATCGTCGAGCAGCGCGACGCGTCGCCCGATGAGCTGGACGTGCACGAGGTGTGCACGAGCATCTACGCCTTCCGGCGGGAAGTGTTCGGGCCGGCGCTGCGCCATCTGTCACCGGACAACACCCAGGGCGAGTACTACCTCACGGACGTCGTCGGCGTGCTCGGCGGCCTCGGCCACCGGGTTGGGCGGGTGCAGGCGGCGGCGCCGGAGACGCAGGGTGTCAACGACCGCTGGCAGCTGGCCCTCGCCGAGCGGGAACTGCGGGCGCGCACGAACCGCCGCTGGCTGCTCAACGGCGTGACGATGCTCGATCCGCGCCAGACGTTCATCGACGTCACCGTCGGGCTCGGCCGTGACGTCACGCTGTATCCGGGGACGATGCTGCGCGGGTCGACGGTCATCGGGGACGGCGCCGAGATCGGGCCGGACACCAGTCTCGACGACTGCGTCGTCGGCCGCGATGCCGTCGTCGCGCACACCGTCGGTGTCGACGCCGAGGTCGGCGCAGACGCGCGCGTCGGGCCGTACGCGCACCTGCCCGCGGGGTCGACGGTCGCCGAGGCCGAAGTGACCGGCGCCTTCTACACTGCCGGGACCGGGTGAGCCCGGATGGAGGCTCGGATGGAGGCTCGGATGGAAGCTCGGACGGACGCTCGGACGGAGAAGGTCACCACCAAGAAGCTGGCCCTGTACTCCGGCCGCACGCATCCCGAGTTGGCGACGGATGTGGCCAGGCACCTGGGGACCGAGCTCGGTCACGCCAACCTCGTCGAGTTCGCCAACGGCGAGGTGCGGCCGCGGTTCGCCGAGAGCGTCCGCGGCGCCGACGTGTTCATCATCCAGAGCCATTACGGCATGGACGGGCACTCCGTGAACGACTCGATCATGGAGCAGCTGATCATGTGCGACGCCGCGTACCGGGCGTCGGCGAAGCGCATCACGGCCGTGTGCCCGTTCTACGGCTACGCCCGCCAGGACCGCAAGGCCGAGGGGCGCGAGCCGATCACGGCCCGCCTCATCGCTGACATGTTCAAGGCCGCCGGGGCGAAGCGGATGATCTCCATCGACCTTCATGCCGGGCAGATCCAGGGCTTCTTCGACGGTCCGGTCGACCATCTGACGGCGATGCCCGTGCTCGAGGCGTACCTGCGCAAGAACGTCGAGGGGCCGGTCATCGTGTCGCCGGACGCCGGGCGGATCAAGGTCGCCGAGCGGATGGCCCAGCACCTCGGAGACTGCGGTGCCGACCTGGCGTTCTGCTACAAGCGTCGGCCGAAGGGGACGACGAACGTCGCCGAGGCGACCGAGGTCATCGGCGAGGTCAAGGGCCGCCTGTGCGTCTTGACCGACGACATGATCGACACGGCCGGCACGATCACCTCGGCGTCCGAGCTGCTGATCGAGCGCGGCGCGACCGAGGTGTGGGCGATGGCGACGCACGGCGTCCTGTCCGGCCCGGCCATCGAGCGGTTGAAGAACAGCCGCATCGAGCGCGTCGTGCTGACGAACACGCTGCCGTTGCCGCCCGAGAAGCAGCTCCCGCAGATCGAGGTGCTGTCGATCGCCCCGCTCATCGCCGAGGCGCTCGGCGCCGTGTTCGACGACACCAGCGTCAGCGAGATCTTCAACGGCGAGAACCTCGCGTAGCGCGCGTCGAGGACGCTCCGCCGCTCACACATCGGGGCGCGGAGGTTCTCGAATGGGGATCTGCGCGGCCAGAAGGCCCCGTGAGAACGTCCCCGCCCAGCGCGACGATCGGGCTGCGCCGGTAGGATCGTCGGTCGGTTTCTGATCCATCTCCCCTCGCTCGAAGGTTCCTTGTCATGCCGCAGACCGTGCTCGTCGCCAACACCGGCCGCCCGACGGGGAGCGCCGCGTCGCGCCGCCTGCGCGCGGCGGACACGATCCCCGGCGTGCTGTACGGGCACGGCATGGATCCGCTCTCGGTGTCGGTGAACCGCCGGGAGCTGCGGCATGCACTGTCGGGCGCGGCCGGTACCAACACCGTGCTCGACCTCACCGTCGACGGCACCGTGTACCCGGCCATCGTCAAGGAACTGCAGCGCCACCCGGTGCGCCGCAATGTCGCGCACATCGATTTCATCCAGGTCAACCTGGACGAGGACATCACCGTGTCGGTGCCGCTGCGCCTCGTCGGCGAGGCCGAGGCAGTCGCCAACGATGGCGGCCTCGTCGACCCCGCCGTCGACTCGATCGAGGTCGTCACGACGCCGCGCAGCATCCCCGACGAGTTCGTCGTCGACGTCTCGGCGATGCAGATGGACACGGTCATCCGCCTGTCCGACATCCCGATGCCGGCAGGCGTGACGGCGACGGGGGACCCCGAGATGCCGATCGTCACCGTCCTCACGATGCGCGCGGAGATGGCCGAGATCGAAGCGGCCGACGCCGAAGTCGCCGAGGAGCAGGCCGAAGAGGCCGAGGCCGAGGCCGAGGCGGAAGTCGTCGCGGGCGGCGAGAGCGCCGAGGGCGGCGAGGCCGGCAGCGACGCGCCTGGCGCCGGCGAAGCGGGCGACGCCGACTCGGAGTGAGGCGTTCGACCCCGTTCGACTGGCTCATTGTCGGACTGGGCAACCCGGGCAAGGAATACGCCCGGACGCGGCACAACGTCGGAGAAGAGGTGGTCACCGAACTGGCCCGCCGTCGTGGCGACACGATGCGCGGTGGTCGTGACAACGCGCTCGTCGCCGAATCGCGCCTGGCGGTCCCGGACGGCGACGACCAACGCTGCGTGCTCGCCTTCCCGTTGACGTACATGAACGACTCCGGCCAGGCGGTGCGCGCGCTCGTGCGCCGCTACGGCATCGAGGACCCCGCCCGGATCGTGGTGGTCCACGACGAACTCGACCTGCCCCCGACGACGGTGCGCGTCAAAGTCGGTGGCGGGCTGGCCGGCCACAACGGCCTGCGCAGCATCACCCAGCACCTGCACACCCAGGACTTCGTGCGCATCCGCATCGGCGTCGGCAAGCCGCCGTCCAAGGAGCGCGGCGCCGGGCACGTGCTCTCGCGTCTCCCAGCCCGCCAGCGCGAGATCTTCGACGTGGCCGTGCAAGAGGCCGCCGATGCCGCCGAACTGATCGTCACGGATGGCGCCGACGCAGCGATGCGCGCTTACAACATCCGCGCGCTGCCCGAACCTTGAGCGCCGACGCCCCGCGGTCCGAGCGGCTCGTCAGGCGACGTCGGCGAGGTGGTGCTGCGGATCGTGGACGAAGTAGCGGGCGAATGACTCGACCGTGAACGCGGCGCCGTCGCTGCGCCGGCCGCGGCGGGTCCACTGCTCGGGCTGCACCCCGGCGAACGAGTCGGCCACCGTCACGGCGGCGGCAGTGAGTTCGGCGGCGACGGTGGACGGGTCCTGCGCCCCGTACCGCTGCTCAACCGCCGTCTCGTCCTGATTCCAGTTGGCGAACAGCGGATCATCCTCGTCGAGCATCCGGTGCAGCCGCCGGTCGAAGAGGACGAACACGTCGCGCACGTGGCAGGCGTACTCGAGCGGCGACCAGACCTCGGGGGACGGCCGCGTCGCGACGTCCGGGCGGGCGAGGACGTCCTGCCATGCCGCCGCGTTGGCCCGGACGAGACCGGGTACGTCTTCGACCGACACGGTCGCCGGATCGAAGCCGCACTCCGGGCACGGCTGGGTGAGCACCCACGTCCAGTCCTTGTCGTCACCGGGCACCACCGGCGGAGGGCCGGGCTCACCGGCGGCAGATGTCGTCATCGAAGGCGAACGTACTGCCGAAGAGCGCGGCGCAACGCCCGCTTCGACACCACGACGATGCCAGCCCGGTGATGGGCGAGATCCTCTCTGGCATCCAGGCCGCCATGCTGGCCGACGAATCCCGCCTCGACGCGTCCGACGCGATGCCGCCGTGGAGCGGCGGCGGGGGTGGTGGCTGGGCTTGACCTCCAGCGCGGTTGAAGTCGTACGTTCGCACGAGCATGCACTACGTCCCGTACCACCGGCTCGAAGGGCGGGCCAACGTCGTCGTCGACGGTTCGCCAACCCACGGCACTGTGCTCACGGTGACCCACTGGCCCGGGTACCCGCCGCCGCCGATGATCGCCGCCGACCTGTCGGCACAGATGGCGTTCCGCCTGATCGATGAGCACCCCGAGCTCGTCCCTGCGGGCGTCGACGTCGTCACGAACAACCACTTCGACCAGGACGGTCTCGTCTCGATCTTCGCGCTCGTCGATCCTGCGGAGGCATCCGCGCGTCGCGCGTTCATGGAGGACGTCGCCGCAGCCGGAGACTTCGCCACCTGCCGCGGTCGCGACGCGGCGCGCGCCTCGATGGCGATCGCCGCCTCGGCCGCCGGTGACGACGATGCGCTCGGCAAGTTGCCCGAGGACTACCCGCAGCGGTGCGCCGTGCTGTACACCGAGCTGCTCGGCCGGCTGCCCGAGCTGTGCGCCGACGTCGGCCGATACGAGCGGCTGTGGGCGGAGGAGGACGCCACGCTGACGGCCAGTCTGCAGGCGATCGAGCGGGGGACTGTGCGTCTCGAGGAGATCGACGACGTCGACCTCGCCGTCGTCACCGTCGACGGCTCCGCGCCGAGCGCTGGCGGCCATCGCTTCGGTGGCGACTGGGCGCACGGCCTGCACCCGATAGCCGTGCACGCGGCGACGGAGCGGCTCGTGGTGGCGACAGTGCGCGACCGCACGTTCGAGGTCGAGCTGCGGTATGAGTCGTGGGTGCAACTGCGGTCGCGTCCCCTGCGGCTGCGTCGCGACCTGCAGCCGCTGGCAGGCCGGTTGCAAGACGAGGAGCGCAGCGGGGCGGCGGTGTGGACGGCGACTCCCGTCGGCGCGCTCACCCCGCGCCTGTCCAGCACCGGAGAGAGCTCGATCCTGCCGACCCGCTTCGTGGAACTGCTCGCGAATCACCTGCGCACGGCACCGCCCGCGTGGGACCCGTTCCGGCCGATCGCTCGCGCGCGCGATGAGCGATGAGGGCGCATATGCGCTCGTCGCTCATCGCGTTGCGGTCACAGGCCGACGTGGACGAACGGGGCCCACGCCCACGTCGTCGACGGGCCGTTCGGCGGGTCGCCGTCGCCGACATCGCGCATGACCGGTGACGCGGCGGGAGCGGCGTCCGTGCC